>JAEUMU010000159.1 GCA_016791325.1 Hyphomonadaceae bacterium | reverse complement strand
GGATAGGTATTTCTATTTTCACGGCGTGCGGGGCCATTTGCTGATGCAGCTGGCCCGCAACGCCGAGGCGCGCGAGGCGTTTGACCGCGCGATTGCGCTGGCCAATACGCCTGCCGAGGCCGCCCACATTCGCCAGCATCTGGACCAGCTGCAGGCGGATGCAAAAAAATAGCGGCGCCTGTCGGGGCGGCTGCGGGCGGTTCGTCTTTCAAGCAGAGGCCAAACGATAGGGATTGCTTACATGGCTCACGAACTTTCGATCGAACTCATTCTCGATGCGCCGGCGGAGAAACTGTTCCGCTGCCACAGCGAGGCGGCGCTTTTGCAGCAATGGTTTGCGCCGAAACCCTGGACCATCACATCGACGGACATTGACTTTCGCCCTGGCGGCAAGATGGCGTTCGTGATGGCCTCACCGGAGGGGCAGGCGTTTCCCAATGCCGGGATCTATCTTGAGATCGTGCCCAACAAGCGGATTGTCAGCACCGATGCGGTGACGCCGGATTTCCAGCCTTCCGGCCCGTTCATGATCGCCGAGGTGACGTTCGAGGATTTGGGGAACGGCAAGACCAGGTATCGCGCCGTGGCGCGGCACTGGAACGAAGAGACGATGAAGCAGCACGAGCAGATGGGGTTCGCGCCCGGCTGGACACAGACGGCCAAGCAAATGGAAGCGCTGGCGCAGACGCTCTAGCGCGGCGCCTGCGCGGGCGCTTCAAGCGCATCGGGCCCGCCGCCGGCGAAGAAGCAGACCAGCGCCAGCGCCATCGCGCCGATGCCGATATAGAACATCCACTTGATCAGCTTGCGCGTGGCCTGGCTTTCCGGCGGGAAGCCTTCGCCCTTCAAGAACAGCTGCCAGCGCGTGAACGGATCGCGCGGCCAATCGGCGGGCGCTGGGTGCTGACGCAGAAACACCAGCATCATCACCCAGCCGCCGACGAGCAGCGCAAAGGCGATCTGCAGGCCAATGAAACTGAACCCGAGCAGCATGTGAGCCTCCCCGTGCGCGAGCATGGCGCAAAAGCGCACGCCAAGCCAAGCCCGCTCGCGCGGCGAGGGGCTTGGGCGGGAGGCAGACGCGCGCGGGTTGGGCGCTAGGTGCTGTCGAGCACGCACTCGAAGCCGAGCACGGCGGCTTCGCCCATGGCATCGAAGCGATCGATGCGAAGGCGGGCCTCCGGCGGGGCGGCGAGCGCGCGGGCGAGCCGGCGCGGCGCGCGGTGCAGCGCGCGGGCGATGCGCTGGGCGTAGGGCGCTGGCGCGTTGAAGGCGCGCAGCAGCGCTTCGTAGCGTTCAGCCAGCGGCCAGGCGGAAAGCATGTCTCGCGCGGCGGCCTTGGCTTCGCGCTTGGGGCCATCGCCGCGGGCGCCGCGCACGGGAAAACACCTGAAGCTCACGCGCCAATCCTGCGGCGCATCGGGGCTGAAAAGCCTTGCGCGGCGCGCACGCTCGCGCCGTTCGCTGCGGTGGCGGAAAATGCGCTCCGGCAGGTGCGGCGCGGGCAGGGCGGCGGCTTCGATCACCAGCAGACGGCGCAGCATGGCTTCGCCGCAGCGCAGCCACGACGCGGTGAGCGCGAACGCGGCGCGCGTGAGCGTCTCGCGGCGGGCGAGATCCTCGGGATTGCCGAACAGCGCGTGCAAAATGCGCATGAACGCCTCCGCGACACGCCACAACGCGATGGTCGACGCGCGCTGCGGAGAAGGTGTGCCGGTTTGGGGCGAGGCGTTCATGCGGGGCGCAGTATGCGCCGGGTTTGGGGTGGGTCGGATTGGGGCGGGGTTATCCGCGCCTTTGGGGAGGTGGAGTCTCCGCGCGTGGAACTAATTGATCTGGAAGCGCCGCCTGACAGCGAGCGCGAACAGGAAAGCGAGCACTATCGCTAGCAGCGACTGCAACGTGGAAAGCGCTCGCACGGCAGATGTCCAGCCTGGGGTGTCAATCGTTAGGAGACGATGCGCGAGCGTTCCTCGCTCAAAGTCGCTCCCTGAGAGCGAAGAGAGCGGCCGGAAGACATTGGCGAAGGAGAAATCCCACGCTTGCCAGGCGTCGCGAGTGATGCTTTCGCCAACGAGGCCGTGGATTACCCCGAGCGCGTAGAAATGCGCTGCGAAGACGACAAGCAGAACGCCCAACGCCAGAAACGGGCGCGTCATCGACGCCCCGTAGTTCGAGGCAAGGCCGTAAAGGTGGGACAAGGTCTTCTCCCAGAGGGGCGTGTCGCGCTGCGCTCGGCGCGCCTGCAATTCGAACCGATACAGCATATTCTCATAGGGCTTGTTGGACGCCTGGGCCATCGCCTGCTTCAGCACGCGGCAGCCGCTCTCCAATTGCTTCAGACGCGTTTCGCGCGCCGCAAATCTCTTCTTTGCGATGAGAGAGCGGTTCATGCGACCGCCGTTCTTGTCAATTTCCTCCGCGGCCCAGTCCTGCGCATCTCTGGCGGCGGCGGCGATGGCGGCGCGCCTCTCCTGCACAAAGGTGCGGGAAGCCGCAGCTTCGCCTTCATCGTCGATCGCGAGGCCGTTCTCCAAAGCGGCGCCAGCGAATGCTGCGAGCGCCTTGAATCGCGATCCGGCGAAGGAGGGGGCCGCTCGAAAACGCGCCTGCTGGAAGGCGCCGTGCCAATCCCCCGCCAGCGTTGGCCACGCGATGGACTCGAAACTGGCCGCCGCTTCGAACACGGCAGCGCGGAAATCCATGCGTCCGCCGAACTTCGCCTCCCGGAAGCCGGCCGGGCTGCGGAAGATGGCGCCGGCCATGTGCAGAACGCCGGAGAAATTTGCACTGTTGAAGTAAGCCGGTTTCTCGAAAGTCGCGTCGCGGAAGTCCGCCTCCATGCGAAAGCGGGCCGAGGCCCAATCCGCGATCGCATGGAAATGCGCCGCCGCGAAGGCCGCGCGCCCAGCAAAGGTCGCGAAGGCGAAGCGTGCGTTCTGATTGAATTTCGCAGAAACGAATGCGGCCTCTCCGCCAAATGCGGTGAAGGAGAAGTCAGCCTTCCCTTCAATGACAGCGTTATCAAAGCGGGCCCCGCGAGCGAAGTTCGTGGAGCCGAAATTGGCGTCACCCTTGATCACCACGTCGTAGAAAGTCGCACCCCCCAGAAACACCGCCGACGCAAAGGAAACATCCTTCGTGAAGGTCACATTGGTGAAAGAGGCGTTCTTGCAGAACATGGCCGATGTAAACGTCACGCCGATCGAAAAATTTCCTCTTACCCAGGACACGCTCTCAATGAACACCGCGCGATCGAAGCGCGCTGAAAGCGGATTGGGTGATCCTTCCGGAAGCGTCGGGGTCTTGAGCAGCACCGCACCCTGCAGCTGAGCACGCAAGTCTGCGGTTTCACCGCTGAGCCAAATGCCGCTTTCGCCGGCGGCGGCGAGCTTCGCCGAAATGAGAGCCTCGAAGGCGGCGTGCTCCTCAGCGGTCCACCCGGCCTTCGGGGTCGGCGTTCCGTCGCGCCACGCGAGCGGACAATGTACGCGCGCCCAGCGCATGCCGTCGCCTTCGATAAGGTCGTTCTCTTCATCACGCCAGTAGTCTTGCAGCGTTGCCCTCCGGGCGGTTGCGCGTTCGTGAGGCGTCAACGTGTTGACTTGTGCGAGGCGTCCATCGTCGAGAACCCGCCAACCGATCCATTCCTTCTTGGTGAGACCCTCCCATGAAAAATCCGCGGCGCGCCAGGAGGCATAGGGATCGTCGTCTTCTGAACCCAGCTGAGCTGTGTAGCCCTTGAGGAGCGGCGCTTCCACGCCGTCGACAGCTTCCTTGTTCTCCATGAAGATGACGGAGCAGACATCGGCGGTCAGAAGCCGCGCGTGCGCATCATCGGGCACGTCGAACGCCTTCTCGAGCCGCGTCCCATCCTCGAATCCGATCACCAGACGGCGCGATGAGGGATCGTAGCGGACGTGGACGACCTGTGAGGGGAAGCGCTTATCGTGCAGCACGCACGCTTTGCCGGCTTCATTCGCGATAACCGCGATGTGCAAGTCGCGCGCCCACGCGGGGGCCGGCGCCACATCGACGGCTCCGGGCGGACGGTCGCCTCTTTCATTAGAGGAGGATCCCACCAGCAATGGAAGTTCGGACCCCTCGCTGGGTTTCCGGTTCTCTATCAGGATCGACATGCAGGTGTCGGCTCCGATGAGAAACGGATGCAGGTTATCAGGCACCCGCCGGACCATTTCGAGCGTGGAGCCGTCGGCGAAGCCCAGCCACACTTTTCGCGCGTGGCGATCGTAGCGCGCGTACGTCGCCTGAACCGGAAAACGCTGGTCATAAACGATGCAGACTTTGCCTTTCGCGTTCACGAGCATGTTGATCTTGCGCGGTGGCGCTTTCGCCGGTGAGGCCGCTTGCCGCCTCGCTTTCGAGGGCGGGGTCGACGCTGCGATGGGCGACACACCCTCTGCATCGGCCGGATCGGAAATGCTTTGTCCTACGAGCAACGGGACGGAATATCCTTCGATGGCCTTCTTTCCCTGTTGGAGGACAATGTTGCAGTGGTCGTTCTTCGTGAGATGATGGTGGAGGGTGTCGTTGATCTCCCAAGCGACTTCTAAGGTCGAGCCGTTGTCGAAGTGGATAAAGGCGAGGCGAGAACGCGGATCGTAACGGACCTCGCGCGCCCGAACCGGGAATCGCTCGTCGTGCACGAGGCACACCTCGGCCTTCGCGTTCACCAGCAGCTTGAAGTTGACCAAGTTGTCCCCCTGCGTCGCTCACCCCAGCCAATATACCTATGGGGCGCAGATCATTGCCAGACGCGGCGAGGCGTTGCAGGCAGGTGGTGCGCTAGATTGAGACTCAATTCAGTTCGCTCGGTTTGAGCGTAAGAGCGCCTAAGGCCCCTTCCGCCGCCGTCCGCGATACGGCGGCTTTCCCCTCCCCACCGTCGCCCCCGTCGCTGTCGCGCGGGCGCCGCCGCGGCTGTCGCGCACGGCGGCGTCGGCGGTGGCGGCGAGGGCGCTTTGGCGGGCGAGGGGATCGTCGGCGATGAGGAGTTCGGTTTCTTGCAGGCGCTTGATTTCGTCGCGCAGGCGGGCGGCGGTTTCGAACTCCAGGTCGGCGGCGGCTTCTTTCATCTCGCGTTCGAGATCGGCGATGTAGCTCTTGATGTTGTGGCCGATGAAGGCTTCGCCGGATTTGCCGGGCAGGGCGCGATCCTTGCCGCCCGCGCCGCGCTTGAAGCTCATCGGATCGCGCGGATCGATGGTGAGGCTATCCTTTTCATAGACGCTATCGAGGATGTCCTTGATGCGCGACTTGATGCTTTGCGGCGTGATGCCGTTGGCGATGTTGTAGGCTTGCTGCTTTTCGCGCCGGCGCGCGGTTTCGGCCATGGCGCGCTGGATCGAGCCGGTTTCCTTATCGGCGTAGAGGATGACCTTGCCTTCGACATTGCGCGCGGCGCGGCCGATGGTTTGCACCAATGAGGTTTCGCTGCGCAGGAAGCCTTCCTTGTCGGCGTCGAGAATGGCGACGAGGCCGCATTCGGGAATATCCAAGCCCTCGCGCAACAGGTTGATGCCGACCAGGCAATCGAACGTTCCAAGGCGCAGATCGCGGATGATTTCGATGCGCTCGACGGTGTCGATGTCGGAGTGCATGTAGCGCACGCGCACGCCTTGCTCGTGCATGTATTCGGTCAAGTCCTCGGCCATGCGCTTGGTGAGCACGGTGACGAGGGAGCGCAGATCCTTCTTCGCCGCTTCCTTCACCTCGGCGATGACGTCATCGACCTGGCTGTGGCCGTGCGCCTGCACGGGGCGAATTTCGACCGGGGGATCGATCAACCCGGTGGGGCGGATCACCTGCTCGGCGAACACGCCGCCGGTGCGCTCCATCTCCCACGGCCCCGGCGTGGCGGAGACGTGGATGCTCTGCGGGCGCATCGCATCCCACTCCTCGAACTTGAGCGGGCGGTTATCCATGCAGGAGGGCAGGCGGAAGCCGTATTCGCTGAGCGTGTGCTTCCTGTTGAAGTCGCCGCGATACATGCCGCCGATCTGCGGAATGGTGACGTGGGATTCGTCGGTGAAGATGATGGCGTTGTCGGGGATGTATTCGAACATGGTGGGCGGGGGCTCGCCCGGGCGGCGGCCGGTGAGATAGCGGCTGTAGTTCTCGATGCCGGCGCAGGAGCCGGTGGCGATCATCATCTCCATGTCGAAATTGGTGCGCTGTTCGAGGCGCTGGGCTTCGAGCAATTTGCCCTCGGCGCGGAATTGCGCGAGGCGCGCGTCAAGCTCCTGTTTGATCTGCTCCACGGCCTGCTGCAGCGTCATGCGCGGGGTGACGTAGTGGGAGTTGGCGTAAACCTTCACGGCCTGCATGTTGGCGGTCTTGCGCCCGGTGAGGGGATCGAACTCGTCGATCGACTCCACCTCGTCGCCAAAGAAGGAAAAGCGCCAGGCGCGGTCTTCCAAGTGCGCGGGCCAAAGCTCGATCGTATCGCCGCGCACACGGAACATGCCGCGCGCGAAGGCGGCTTCGTTGCGCTTGTAATGCGTGGCGACGAGGGAGCGGATCAGCTCCTGGCTGCCCATCTCGTCGCCCTGCTTCACGGTGAAGGTCATCGAGGTGTAGGTCTCGACCGAGCCGATGCCGTAGATGCAGGAGACGGAGGCGACGATGATGACGTCGTCGCGTTCCAGGATCGCGCGCGTGGCGGCGTGGCGCATGCGGTCGATCTGTTCGTTGATGTTGGATTCTTTTTCGATGTACGTATCTGTGCGCGGTACATACGCTTCCGGCTGATAGTAATCGTAGTAGCTGACGAAATACTCGACCGCGTTCTCCGGGAAGAATTGCTTGAACTCGCCATAGAGCTGGGCGGCGAGCGTCTTGTTCGGGGCGAGGATGAGGGCGGGGCGCTGCACCGCTTCGATCACTTGCGCCATCGTGAACGTCTTGCCTGAGCCAGTGACGCCCAAGAGCACCTGATCCTGCTCCTTGTTCTGGATGCCTTGAACCAGTTCGCGGATGGCCTGGGGCTGATCGCCGGCGGGTTCATAGTCGGACACGAGTTTGAAGCGTTTGCCGCCTTCGAGCTTCTCCCAGGCGCGCTGGGGCCGGTGCGGCATCCACATCGCGGCGTTTGTGTCGAACACGGCCGGCGCCGCGGCCGGGCCGGGCGGTTTTTGGGAACGAGGCATGAACGCCAAAATAGGGCGGCGCCCCCGGCGGCGCTAGCGTGGGCGCCGCCGAGTCCCTGGGGCGTTGCGCGACGAACCGTCCGCCAATTGCGACGAAGGCGCCCCAGCGAAAACGCAATCCAGGGGTCAAAGACTGGCGCATCCGCGCCACACCCGATGCCAGACCGCCGCATGTTCTACGTTTGTTCACAACAATTGCGGCGAACTACGTTTGACCTTGGTTAAATTGTGTCGATAGGGTTGCCCCACAAAGGCGGGAGTCGACACACGGGCGCTGAGTCCGTGCGTCTGAGGGGGACACCATCCTCAGTTACCGCAATCGCTCCGGGCAATTTCGCCCAGGAAACTTAGGGTTCGCGCCGGACAACACGGCGAAGCCCGGCGCTCTAAGGGGGTTCGAAGTATGAGTAAGAAGTCAGATCAGGGCCGGAAGACGCTTCTGCGCAGCGCTTCGGTGCTCGCGGCGGCTGCGGCGGCCGTAACGGCGACGCCTGCGCTCGCCCAGAACGACGACGAAGCGATCGTCGTCACCGGTTCGCGCATCGCGCGCACCGATGCGAACTCGGCGCTGCCGCTGACGGTGGTTGACGCTGAGCAGATCGCCAACGCCGGCATCATCGGCCTCGGCGAAATCCTCCGCCAAGACCCGGCCATCGGCGCGGGCGGCGGCTTCAACCAATCGAACATTCTGTCCGGCGGCGGCGCGCAGACGATCGACCTGCGCAACCTCGGCCCGAACCGCACGCTCGTGCTGGTCGACGGCCAACGCTATTCGCTGTTCACGGACTCGCTGCAAAACGAAGGCCAAGACTTGGGTCTGCTGCCGGCCAGCATGATCCAGCGCGTGGAAATCCTGCGTGACGGCGCTTCGACGGCTTACGGCGCTGACGCCGTGGCCGGCGTTGTGAACTTCATCCTGCGCGACAACTACGAAGGCTTCGAAACCACCGGCATGTACGGCATCAGCGACCGTGGCGACGGTGAGCAGATGCGCGTGGGCTTCATCGCCGGCGCCTCGAACGATCGCGGCAACGTCCTCATCGCGATGGAATACCAAAACCGCGACGCGATCCCGCAGATCGGCGGCGGCCGTGGCCTGATGGAAACGCCGTTCGGCGGCTTCATCACCGCCACCCCGTTCGCGACGATCGGTTCGGGCATCGGCGGCCCGCAGCTGCGCACGCCGACCAACGGCCTGGTTGAAGCGTTCGGCGTCAACGGCGGCTTCTGCCCCGCGGCGTGCAACGGCGGCGCCACCGCGCGTTACAACTACGCGCTCGATCAGGACATCGTGTCGAGCCTCGAAGGCTACAACATCGCCTTCAACGCCACGTACGAAGTCACCGATAATATCGAGTGGCACGGCACGGCCATGTATGGCTCGCGCTTCTCCGAGTTCGGCTTGGCGGCGAACCCGATGTCGGCCAACTCGCCGACGGGCCCGTACCTCTCGGGCATCCTGATCCAGCCGGGCTTGGCCGGCGGCGGCACCAACACGTCGAACCCGTACACCAACACCACGCCGCTTTCGCTGACGTGGCGTCCGGTGCCGTATGGCGCCCGTGAGCAAAGCTTCAACGCCAGCCAAATCTGGGTGTCGACCGGCCTCAGCGGCACAATCGCCGAGAACTACAGCTGGGAAATCACGGGCACGCACTCGGAAGTTAACTCGAACGGCCAAACCGCCGTGGTTCCGAACGCGGTCCGTCTGTCGCGCCTGCTCAACGCTCCGGCGTGCGCGGCCGACCCGGTTTGCTCCTCGCCGGCAGTGGGCGCGGTGGCCAACATCCGCAACCTGTTCTCCGGCGCCACGCCGCTGACCCCCGGTCAGCAGAACTATGCGTTCTACGTGCAGTCCACGAACTCGCGCTTCATCACCGATACGGTGCAAGCGTCGATCAGCGGCCCGATCCTCACCCTGCCGGGTGGCGACATGGCCTTCGCGGCGGGCGTGGAATATCGTGAAGAGTACGGCAAGGCGACGCCGGACTCCGTGACGCTCGGCGGCGAATCGATCGCCAACGCCACGTTCCCGACGGAAGGCACGTTCGACGTGCTCGAGTTCTTCGCCGAACTTGACATCCCGCTGCTGCGCGGCGCGCCTCTCGCGGAAGAGCTCTCGCTCAACCTGCAAGGCCGCCACTCCGACTTCTCGAACTTCGGCACGACCGAAACCTGGAAGGCGGGCATCGTGTGGGCGCCCTTCTCGGATCTCCGCATCCGGGCCAACACGGGCACGTCCTTCCGCGCTCCGAACGTGACCGAACTGTTCGCGGTCGGCATCCAGTCGTTCAACACCCTGCAAGACCCGTGCTCCACCGGCCCCGCCGGCGGCACGTCCACGGGTGTCCGCAACGACCCGCTCGCGGTGGCGAACTGCGCGGCCGTCGGCGTTCCGCTCAGCTACGTGCAGCCGGCAGCTCAGCTGCGCGTGCTGTCGGGCGGCAACCCGAACCTGCAGCCGGAAGAGGGCCAGACGTTCACGGTTGGCTTCGTGTATCAGCCGAGCTTCTTCACGCCGCTCACTGTCACGGTCGACTACTGGAACCTCGAGCTTGACTCCGCCATCGTCGGCGGCGCGCTCTCGACCCGCCTGCTGAACTGCTACCGCACGCAACCTGCCTCGGCGTTCGCGCCGGGCGGCACGTGCTTCGAGCTCGGCCAACGGACGGCGGGCGGCGTGCCCACCAACCTGGTGTCGATCCTGCAGAACTCGACGGCGACGTCGCAGACCTCGGGCATCGACTTCACGGCGAGCCTGGCGTTCGACAATGTCGGCCCGGGCGACCTGCGCTTGGCGGTTCGCGGCTCGCACCTGCTGGAAGCGGACGGTGGTCTGTTCTTCGGCGCTGGCTTTGACGCGACGGGCTACTTCGACTCGCTGACGAGCGGCGTGGCGTTCCCGGAATACCGGGCGACGTTCGATGCCGACTACGATGTCGGGTCGTGGCGCTTCTCCTGGCAGACCCGCTTCATCTCGCAAATGGATGACGCGAACTGCCCGAGCACGGCCTGCCCGGTCGGCAACGCCTACAACTATACGGGCGTGGACGATTACTACATCCACGACGCGCGCGTGCGCTTCGCCGGCGACAACTACTCGCTGACGTTCGGCGTCAACAACCTCCTCGACGAGGACGCGCCGCTCGCCCTGAACACCGGCAACAACACGATGGCCGCTGTTTATGACGTGGTTGGCCGCGCTTACTTCGTGGGCGTCTCTGCCCGCTTCTAAGAGTAAGCAAGAGCTAGAAAATCTGGGCGGCGGACCTTCGGGTCCGCCGCCTTTTTCTTTGCGCGGGCGCCGAAGCGGCGCCGGCGTGCGGGGGGGCGCGGCGGGGACGGAGGCGCGCGCTGGTTAGGGTGAATTCGGGGCGGGGCCGCCGCTCGGTCGGGCCTTGGGGGCGGAGGTTCAGAAGGCGGCGGGGAGGGCCGGGATTGGCTGCTCGGCGCAGGTAGCGCCAGCAGACGCTCGGCGCGGCGCGCCGCTGGCGCGGTTTGGGCGGCGACACCGCTGCGGCCAACGCGTTTGAAGGGAATCCAATGCTTGACGCTCTGGGCGCGCGCCCGTATTTAACGCCCCTCACTCGGAACGGCTGCGGCCAAGCTTTAGCGCCGCCCCGCCGATTGGACCTTGAATTTAGCGCGCCATCGGCGGCTCTCGAAAGAGCCGCTCGGCGCGCTGCTTGAGTTTGGACTGCTAGCGGGAAGAGAAACGGGCGCAATGCCGACTATCAACCAATTGATCCGCAAGCCGCGGTCGCCGAAGCCGGTTCGCAACAAGTCGCCGGCGCTGAAAGCCAGCCCGCAACGGCGCGGCGTCTGCACGCGCGTCTATACGACGACGCCGAAGAAGCCGAACTCAGCGCTGCGGAAGGTGGCCAAGGTGCGCCTGACCACCGGCATCGAAGCGGTGTGCTACATCCCCGGCGAAGGCCACAATCTGCAAGAACACTCGGTCGTGCTTATCCGCGGCGGCCGCGTGAAGGACTTGCCGGGCGTGCGCTATCACATCCTGCGCGGCGTGCTCGATACGCAAGGTGTGAAGGACCGCAAGCAACGCCGCTCGCTCTACGGCGCCAAACGACCGAAATAAGGATCTAAGATATGTCTCGCCGTCACCGCGCCGAGCCGCGCGAAGTTCTGCCCGATCCCGTTCATGGCGATCTCGTGCTCACCAAGTTCATGAACTACATCATGTACGAGGGCAAAAAGTCGGTCGCTGAACAGATCGTCTATGGCGCGCTCGATACGGTCGAGAAGAAGCTGAAGCGCCCGTCGATCGAAGTGTTCCACGATGCGCTGGGCAATGTCGCGCCGGCGATCGAAGTGCGCTCGCGCCGGGTTGGCGGCGCCACCTATCAGGTGCCGGTTGAAGTGCGGCCCGAGCGCCGCCAAGCGCTGGCGATCCGCTGGCTGGTCGGCGCGGCGCGCTCGCGCAACGAAAACACCATGCAGGAACGCCTGGCCGGCGAATTGATCGACGCGTCCAACAATCGCGGCAATGCGGTGAAGAAGCGCGAAGACACCCACCGGATGGCCGAAGCAAACCGCGCCTTCTCACACTACCGCTGGTAATCCTCACAGGATCGCCGGCGAGGAAGCCGGCTTAACAGCCGGCTGACGCGCCGGTGGTCCTAAACACGGACAGAATTGTCATGCCTCGTCAGTACAAAATCGAAGACTATCGCAACTTCGGCATCATGGCCCACATCGATGCGGGCAAGACGACGACGACCGAGCGGATTCTGTTCTACAGCGGCAAGAGCCACAAGATCGGCGAAGTCCATGATGGCGCGGCCACGATGGACTGGATGGAGCAGGAGCAGGAGCGCGGCATCACCATTACGTCGGCGGCGACCACGACGTTCTGGAACGGCAAGCGCCTGAACATCATCGACACGCCCGGCCACGTCGATTTCACCATCGAAGTGGAGCGCAGCTTGCGGGTGCTGGACGGCGCGGTGGTGGTGCTTGACGGCAACCAAGGCGTCGAGCCGCAGACCGAAACCGTCTGGCGCCAGGGCGACAAGTATCAGGTGCCGCGCATCATCTTCGCCAACAAGATGGATAAGACCGGCGCAGACTTCTACATGTGCGTCGAGGACATCAAGAAGCGCCTCGGCGCGCGGCCCGTGCCGCTGCAGCTGCCGATCGGCATCGAGTCGAACTTCAAGGGCATCGTCGATCTGGTCGAGATGAAGGCGATCATCTGGAAGGATGAAAGCCTGGGCGCGAAGTTCGACGTGGTCGAGATTCCCGACGACCTGAAGGACAAGGCGGCGGAATACCGCTCCGGCCTGATCGAAGCCGCTGTCGAAATGGACGACGCGGCGATGGAAAAATATCTCGAAGGCGAAGAGCCCGACACCGCCACGCTGAAGCGCCTGATCCGCCTGGCGGTGCAGAAGGCCGCTTGGTACCCGATGCTGTGCGGCTCCGCGTTCAAGAACAAGGGCGTGCAGCCGCTGCTGGACGCCGTTGTCGACTATCTGCCGAGCCCGATTGATCGCCCGGCGATCAAGGGCGTCGACATGGACGACCCGGAAAAGGAATTGGTGCGCGAATCCAGCGACGATCAGCCGCTTTCGCTGCTGGCGTTCAAGATCATGGACGACCCCTTCGTCGGCACGATCACGTTCTGCCGCATCTATTCCGGCGTGCTTAATGCGGGCGATGCGCTGCTGAACTCCACGCGTGACAAGAAAGAGCGCGCGGGCCGCATGTTGCTGATGCACGCCAACAACCGCGAAGACATCAAGGAAGCCTATGCCGGCGACATCGTGGCGCTGGCGGGCCTGAAGGAAGTGCGCACCGGCGATACGCTGTGCGACCCCAACAAGCCGGTGATCCTTGAGCGCATGGAATTCCCGGAGCCGGTTATCGAAGTGGCGGTGGAGCCGAAATCGAAGGCCGATCAGGAAAAGCTGGGCGTGGCGCTGGCCAAGCTGGCGGCGGAAGATCCTTCCTTCCGCGTCAGCACGGATCAGGAAAGCGGCCAGACCATCCTCAAGGGCATGGGCGAACTGCACCTCGACATCAAAATCGACATTCTGCGCCGCACCTACAAGGTGGAAGCCAATGTTGGCGCGCCGCAGGTGGCTTATCGCGAGAAGCTCGGCCGCGCCGCGACCATTCTCTACACGCACAAGAAGCAAACCGGCGGTTCGGGCCAGTTCGCCGAAGTGAAGATCGAGTTTGAGCCGGGCGAGCCGGGTTCGGGCTTTGTGTTCGAGAACAAGATCGTCGGCGGCAACGTGCCCCGCGAATATGTGCCGGGCGTCGAAAAGGGCCTCAACATGGCCAAGGAACACGGCCTCCTGGCCGGCTTCCCGGTGATCGATGTGACTGCGCGCTTGGTGGACGGCAAGTATCACGACGTCGACTCCAACGTGCTCACCTTCCAGATCGCCGCTCAGGCGGCGTTCCGTGAGCTGAAGGAGAAGGGCGATCCGCGCTTGCTCGAACCGATCATGAAGGTGGAGGTCACGAGCCCCGAGGAATACGTGGGCTCGGTGATCGGCGACTTGAACTCGCGCCGTGGCATGATCCAGGGCCAAGACATGCGCGGCAACGCCACCATCATCAACGCGATGGTGCCGCTGGCGAACATGTTCGGCTATGTCAACGCGCTGCGTTCGTTCAGCCAAGGCCGCGCCTCCTACGTGATGGAGTTCAGCCATTACGAAGAAGTGCCGCGCGCTGTGGCGACGGAAGTGCTGACCAAGCTGCGCGCCTAAGCGCGGCAGGCGACGCCAAAATCAAGGGCCGCTCCGCAAGGGGCGGCCTTTTTGCTTTAGGGCGCCGGCGCGTTCAGCTGAGTTTGAGCGCGAATGCAATGGCGAACCAGGCGAGGCCGCCGAGCACGGCGCCGAGAAGGGCGCCGGCAAAGCGGCGTTTGCGCCAGATGAGCGCCCCGGCGCCGGCGCCGAGGATCAAGCCTGGCCAGCCGAAAATCAGCGCAAGCTCAAGCCAGCCTATGTGGAAGGAAATATCCGACATGCGCTGCAGAGCTATGCGCCCTCCGCGGCTGGGAGTCACTTTTTCGCTTTCGCCCTTAGGTCGGCGAGGATGAGCTCGACATTGTGTGCGATCGCTTCGGGGATGCGCTCCAGCGGCAGACCGTGATCGTGCAGGCGCCAGGAAGCGTCGGCGCCGGAAAGGCTGAGCAGCATGGCGGTTGCCTCCGCGGTCGGGCGCGCCGGCGCGCCGATGGCTTTCACGGCCTTGCGGATGGAGTCCAGGCGCGCGGCGCGGCGCGAAGCGCGGACCTCGGCCCAGACGCCTTTGCCGGCGGTGAGCGCGCGGCTGATCGGGTGCTTGATCGCGGTGCGGTGAATGTCGCGATAATAGCGGGGCAGATCGTCGGGCCCGCTGGCGAGTTGCACGCCGTCGGGAAAGATGGCGTGCTCAAACCATTCCCCAAGCGCCGCGATCTGGCTGGCTTCGTTGGGAAAGTGAAAGTGGACGGTGCGCAGCGAAACGCCCGCGCGCGCGGCCGCTTCGCTGGGCGAGAGCGTGATGCGCCCAGGCTCGGAGAGCTGCGCGGCGAACGCTTCAAGGATCGCCGCGCGCGTGGCCTGCGCTTGGGCTTCGCGCTTGGGACTGACGTAGCGCCGGGCCGTGCTCATGCCAGAAAGGTGACGCCATGTTTGGCGCCGACGCGGATGACGCCGGGCACATCGGGCGGATTCATCTGCACCTCGTCAGCCACCTCCTTGAAGAATTTGGCGGCGTTGCCCTTGCTGACAATGGTGAGGAAGTGGGTGTGATCAAGCGTGGTGTAGCCGTGGGGCGTGTTGGCCGGCACGTGGGCGAAATCGCCGGGGCCGAGATGCTTGGTTTGCCCGTCCACCAGCACATCCATGCGCCCGGAAAGCACGACGTAAATCTCTTCCCATTGGTGCTTGTGCGGCGGCGGGCCGCCGCCTGGGACGCCCTTGGTGTCGAAGATTTCGATGGCTGAGCCCATGGCGTTGGTGAGCAAGGGGCGCAGCGTTTCGCCCATCACGTAATGGCTCTC
>JAEUMU010000131.1 GCA_016791325.1 Hyphomonadaceae bacterium | reverse complement strand
GCCGCGTAAAGCGCGCGCACGACCTTATCGTCCTCCCCGAGCGTGGTGCGGACTTTGCCTGTGCGCTGGTATTCCTGGTATTGCGCCTCGACCTCGCGGCGGGCGGCGACATCGTCCATGGCTTTGAGCACGGCCTGGATCGGCGTTTCCATGGCAAGGAAGACTGCCTGCAGATTGGCGCCGACCTTCGGCGGCTTGACCGCCGCTTCCTCGAACGCGCGATTGAGAATGCGCGCCAAGCCCACCGCGGCGTGGCCGACAAGGCCAGCGATGGCGTCCTTGATTTCCTGATCGAGCCCGGCCGGGGGATCCTTCACGCCGGCCTGAAGATCATAATGATCGATGATGAGCTCGTAGTGCTGGGTGGAGGCCTGGGCGCCGGCGCGCACCATTTGCGCCAGCCAATCGGCGCCGCTGGGCGCTTCGATTTGCGGATAGCCGCCGCGCTCGCGTTCGAGAATGTTTTGGAACGTCTTGTAGGATTTTGAGAAGCTCCATTCCACGGCGCGGTGAATGACGCCCTCTTCCTCGGTCTGATGTGTGTGGAAGGGTTGAATCGGATCGACGTAATAGTGGCTCATCACCCCGGCCGACCACGCGGCCTGGCGCCAATCTTCCGCCGCCAGCGCACGCACCGTGCGGCGATACCATTCCTCGCACGCTTCGATGGCGCCGCCCCAATCATTATCGCGTACGTGCAGGACGTGGTTCTTGAAATCCTTGAACACATCGTCAGGCGCTTTTGCGCCTTTCAGATATTCATCGTGATAGTGCAGCAGCAGATTGCGCCAATGCTCGGCGTCTTCGCCTTCGAGATGGCGCAGCGCATCAACCGCCAGGCGATGATGGTTCGAGCGGCAGCGGCTCGCGAAAACAACGGCATACAGCAACGACATCCGGCCTAGGCCCCGCCCTACATATGAATGCAAGGTTAAGGCGTGCCCGCGAATCCGTTAGCAGCAGGTTAACCCGCGGCGGCCAGGCGCAAGCCCCAATCCGAACACAGCGCCTCCAGCAGGCGCTCCTGGCGATCCTCGATCACGTCCGGATTCCATTGTTCCAACCCGGCGATGTCCTTGGTGAGCTGGTGGACCGGCGCCTGGGGCGTGTTGAAATAGATTTTGCGCTTCTCGGCGTAGGACTTGGCGCCGGCGCGCTTGTTCTGCTCGTCGGTGGTGAGAATCTGGTTGCCGACCAGATTGGCGAGATCGTTTCGGCGCACGGCGTCGGGGAAGGTTTCGTTCCAGACGCCGCCGCCGTTCTTGGGCAGAATGTGCTCGACGGTGACGTCATCAGTCATCGTCAGGCGATTGCCGTTGGGCAGGGCGAGTTCCAGACGGATCATCAGCAAGCGGCGCTGGCGATCGCGCTTGCGGGAGCGATTGAGCGTGGCGATCAGTTTGCGAAACTCAACTGGGGTGAGCCCCAGCGCGGCTTCGCCGAACAGCGTTTTATCATCGCCGAGCGCGCGCAGCGCCCGCGCCAGGCGCGCCTCAACGCGCCGATTATCGACCGCAGCGAGTTCAGCGGCGTAGGTGAAGCAATCGAGCGCCTGGAAAAAGCGGCGCGCGCGTTCGTGCTCATGTGCGTGTTCGGCTACGAACGCGATGGCGACGGGGGCCCAATACCAGCGTTCGACCTGTTTCAGGCCGTGAATGCGCCGGTTCACATCGGCGCTGGCGGCGCCGACGGACACCGCGCACGATTCGATCGCCTTCAGCGTATCCGCATAGCGCGGCAATTGCTCGAACAGAAAACTGCGCACGCCGCCCGCCTTCTCCACCGCGGCGCGGAAGGCGGCGAGATCGCCGGGAGAAAGCAGATGCTCGCCCGTCAGCAGGAAGGGCATCATATCGAGCAGGTGCGCGAAATCCGCGCGCGGAAACTTATCTTCGGTTTCTTCCCACTTGCGGGCGGCCTCATCGGCCTCGGCGCCGCCGAGATGCGAATTTTCGATCAGATCGCTCTTGATGATGTCGGCGCCGGAAAGCGGCGAACCGCGGCGGTTTAGCGAAGCGAACACGGTTTGTGCGCAGCCGCGCTCATCGGCGTCCACCACGTTCAAGGTGCAGCAGCGGGCGATGTAGGACATAAAGCTGTCCAGCTCGCGATCATCGAGGCTGGCGAGCTCGTCTTCGATGGTTTGCGCGGCGGCGCAGAGCAGATCCTTGGATTCGACGCCAGTTTCGGCGTGCTTGGCCAGTTGCACCATCTTGCCCGGCTCCTGCACGAAGCCGCGATAAAAGCTGGCGTCGGCCTCGCGCAGCATCAAGCGCGGACGATCCCCCTCCATGACGAGGCTTTGATACATCTTGGCCCGGCCAGGCAGGCGATCGCGCACATAGGCGATGATCATGGTGAGCGTGGCCAGGCGCTGCTGGCCATCGGACACTTCAAGCTGGCCGCGGTTGTTCTTCACCAGAACGATCGTGCCGATGAAATAGAACGTGGCGCGGCGCGTGAAGGCGCGGTGCAAATCCTGGATCAGCTCACGCACTTCGCGCTCGCCCCAGGTGTAAGGGCGCTGATAGCGCGGGACTTTCAGGCCCGCCTTGCGCGTGAGCACCGCGGCCACATTCATGACCTGCGACGACAAACCCATCGGTGTTTCGCCGAACGAAGCCGCCATGCCACTCTCCGCGTCGTTGCCGTCAGGGATCGTTACCCGCCCGGGATGAGAGCGCAAAGCGGCCCCTTCCGGCGGCGCGCGCATACGCTGCGGCTGTTTCCAAAACGACACGCGTTTCAGGCCGAAGCGCCGTCTGGAAGCGGATCTGCGCTGAAGGGCGCGGCGGCGGCGATCCGCGCCATGGCGAAACCACGCTGTTGCAGTGTGGAAAACAATCCGTGCGCCGCGGCGGGATCGGTAAAGCCGGCGCGGCGCACGCGCGGCGCCCCGGGCGCTGGACTGAGCAGTTGCAACACGCGCCGGGCGATCGCCGCGCCGGAATCAAGCCAAAGGCAGGGCCGCGGCGCGGCGGCGGCCAAATCCGCCGCCAACAACGGAAAATGCGTGCATGCGAGCGCGACGACATCAAGCGCATCGCCGCCTTCGGCCCCGAACAGGCCGGTGATGGCCTCGGTGATGGCGGATGCATCCACCGCTTCACCGCGTAGTTTGGCCTCCGCAGCGGCCACCAGCGCCGATGAGCCGAAGCGGATCACCCGTTTATCGGCGGCGAATTGGGCGATGAGATCGTCCGTATAGGCGCGGCGCACGGTGGCGGGGGTGGCCAAGAGCCCGATGGTTCCGGTTTTGCTCTGCGCGGCGGCGGGCTTGATCGGCGGCACCACACCGACAACCGGCGCGGCCACGGCCGCGCGAATGGCGTCGAGGGCGATGGTTGAGGCGGTGTTGCAGGCGACCACGATCAAAGCCGGCGCCCATTGCGCCTCCAACGCCGCCAGCAACGCCGGCACGCGCGCGCGCAGTTCGGCATCGGATTTGAGACCGTAGGGCAACCACGCATTATCGGCGGCATAGTCGAGCTCAAGCGCGACGCCGCTGGCGGCGATGGCTTCAAGCACCGAAAGCCCGCCTACCCCCGAATCAAAAACAAGCACGCGCCTCATGGGCGGGTCCGCTTGTGCATAAGTGCGTTCGCACCGGCGCGCGACGTTAACCTTTGTGACGATTCAGAAAGAAATACAGGCGGAGGATTTATCCACATGACGCCTGATTTCGTTCGCAAAATTCGCATCCGGACTCCGCAGCACGCGCTGAGCGCGTATTCCTGTGGAAACCAGTTGTTTACCGAGTTTGCGAGAATCATGCGTTGGTTTAGTGACGCTGAGGTGGGGTCAGGTCAACGCGCCGGGAGCGCGCGATTTTTCGGGGTTTGGGAATATGAACGCTATTGGCAAATCGTCGGCGATCTTCGTGACGCTGTCAGGGCTGTTCTGGGGCGGCTGGATTCTCGGCGCACAGACACCCGAAGGCCAGGAAGCGATCGCCCGCGCTTACGCGGCCTACGCCGAGCAGCAAGCGACGGCCAATGAGAACCTGTTTGATTCGACGGCGCTGCGCGCCGTGATCTGCGGCGCCGGCGGCGCCGAAACGGCTGAGCCCCGGCCCTGCCTGGCGGTGGCGGCGGCGGGCCGGCTATTCATCGTCGACGCTGGCTCCGGCGCGGCCAACGCGCTGACCGGGCGCGGCATCCCGATGGAGCGCCTGCAAGCTGTGCTGCTGACCAATGCCGGCGCGGCGCAGACCGCCGACCTCGGCATCATGTTCCACGAATCCACGCGCGGGCGCAGCGATGCGCTAATGCCGGTGTATGGCCCAGCCGACACCCAACGCATGGTGGAAGGGCTGAACCAAGCCGGCGGCTTCGACGGCGCGAGCCGCGGCCTGCAGGCGTGGGGCCCCTCGCCGGAACCGGGACGTTCGGTGATCGTGTTCGAGGCCGATGGGCTCGTGGTTTCGGCGTTCACCACCCAGGAAGACGCCTTCAACGGCCGCATCGGCTATCGCTTCGATTATCGCGGGCGTTCGATTGTTGTCGGCGGCGACGGCCAAGTGATGAGCGCCGCCGCGGCCTCCAACGCGGATGTGGTGCTGCAAGGCGCGCAAACGCAGGCGCTGGCGCGCGTGCACGGCGAACGCGGCACGGCGACGGCGGCCGAAGTGGCCGCCCAGGCGCGCGCGGCGAACGCCGGCATGGTCGTGCTCACCGGCGCGGACAGCCAGGTTGCGGCTCAAGTGCAAGTCGCCGAAGCGCGCGCGGCGGGCTTCCAAGATGTAGTGGCCGGGCGCGTGGGCATGCTGGTTGAATTGCCGCTCGATAACGGCGCCATCAACGTGCGCCCGCTTTAGGCCCAGGTTCCATCGCAGCCAACTGAGAGAGCGCCCCACATGGGCGCTCTTTTCATATCCGGGCTGCGCGGCGCCTGTGGACAGCTCAGAGACGGCGGCTACAGTCCGCGCCCATGCGTGCGGCCTTGTTGGCATTCTTCTTCTGCGTGATCGCGACGCCGGCGGCGGCTGATCGCTTCGCCATGACATATGAAGGCGCGGCCTTTGGCCTAGCGCCGCTGGGCACCATCTCAGTCGACGCGGATGTGTCGGACGATTCCTACGTTATCCGCGCCAACATGCGCTCGGGCGGGCTGCTGAACTTCTTCGAGCGCACCAACCTTACCGCGGAATCTTCCGGCGTGATCAATGGCGCGGGGGTGGTGTGGCGCAGCTACGATCTCGACCACCATTACAGCCGCAAGCGCCGCCAGATCGCCATGCGGCTGGATGAAAACGGCGCGATGGCGGCGGAGATCACGCCGAACTACCGGCTCTGGGGCGATCCGCCCGCCAGCGAAGCGCAACGGCGGGCTTCGCGCGACCCGCTATCGTCGATGGTGGCGATGGCGATCGATGTGGGGCGCACGCGCCGCTGCCAAGGCGCTTACCCCACCTTCGACGGGCGCTTCCATTATGTGCTCGAACTCGGCGATGGGCGCATCGATCATTATGATAGCGGCGGTTACGAAGGCGAGGTGCTGCGCTGCTCGCTTTCCTACATCGCGGTGTCAGGATTTGAGGCGCGCGATGCGGGACGCCGGCGCATTCCGCGCGGCCAAGTGTGGTTCGCGCTGATCGAAGATTCCAATTACGCGCCGGTGGTGCGCATCGTGACGCCCGCCTCGACCGGAGGCGTGGTCGTGTATCTGACCAGCTTCCGCCGCGTGCAGGTGGATGTGGATTTCACCGCCGCCGCCGCGAGCACGCCTTGAACGCACGCTGGGCCGCCACGGAACTGCTGGTCGCGGTTGAGGCCGGGCGCGCGCTTGACGATGCGCTGACGGACACTCAAGCCTATGGGCGCCTGCAGGGCCGCGACCGCGCGTTTGCGCGCGCGATGGCGACGGCCGCGCTGCGGCGCCTGGGCGGCATTGACGCCGTGCTTGGACGTTTCCTGCAACGCCCGCTGCCTGAGAGCGCCGCGCTCGGGCGCGCGCTGCTGCGCATTGGCGCGGCGCAAATCCTGGTGCTGGGCACGCCGGCGCACGCCGCGGTGGGCGAAACCGTGGAAACCGCTAACGCCATGCGTGAAACGCGCGGCTTCGCGAAGCTGATGAACGCCGTGCTGCGGCGGGTGGCGCGCGAGGGCCCGGAGCTGCTGGCGGGCCTGGCGCCTGGCGTGGACTTGCCGGGCTGGCTCTATACGCGCTGGCGCGCGGCGCATGGCGAAGCAGCGCCGGCGATCGCCACGGCGCTGCTGCGCGAGGCGCCGCTCGACCTCACCGTGAAGCAGGACGCGCAAGACTGGGCGGAGCGCCTCGGCGGGGCGTTGACGCCCACGGGGAGCGTGCGCGTGGAAAACCATGCCGGCGTGGAGAGCTTGCATGGCTTCGCCGAAGGCCATTGGTGGGTGCAGGATGCGGCGGCGGCGCTGCCAGCGCGGCTATTGGGCGATGTGCGCGGCCAGCGCGTGCTCGACCTCTGCGCCGCGCCGGGCGGCAAGACATTGCAACTTGCCGCCGCCGGCGCGCGGGTGACGGCGGTTGATAAATCCGCCGACCGGCTGGCGCGGCTGAAACAGAATCTGGAGCGCACGCGCCTTGGCGCGGAAGTCATCACCGCAGACGCCCTCGCCTTTCGCGACGCAACGCCGTTCGATGCGGTGCTGCTGGATGCGCCCTGCACCTCGACCGGCACTCTGCGGCGCCACCCCGACGTGGCGTGGCTGCGCCGCCCCGGCGACGTGCGCGCGCTGGCGGCGCTGCAAAGCCAGCTGATCAACGCCGCCGCGGGACTGCTGAAGCCGGGCGGTACGCTGGTTTATGCAGTCTGTTCGCTGGAGCCCGAGGAGGGCCCGGCGGTCGTTTCGCTCGCGCTTAGCCAGGGCTGGCGGCGCAAGCCGCTAGGCGCGGGGGACATCCCCGGCGCCGCGCCGTTCATCACCAGCGAAGGCGATCTGCGCACGCTGCCCGCGCATTGGCCTGAAATCGGAGGGTTGGACGGCTTTTACGCCGCCCGGCTTGTGCGCGCCTGAACCGCCCGGCAAGCTTGCTTGCACGCCCTGCCGGGCCCAGCTAGGCACGAACCATGGCCCGAACGCTGATCGCCCCCTCCATTCTTGCGGCGGACTTTTCCAGGCTGGGCGAGGAAGTGCGCGCCGCCGATGCGGCCGGCGCGGACATGATCCATGTCGATGTTATGGATGGGCATTTCGTTCCCAACATTTCCATCGGCCCGGCGGTGGTGAAGGCGATCCGCCCGCATACCAAGCTGCCATTCGACGTGCATTTGATGATCGCGCCCGTCGATCCCTACATCCAGGCGTTTCGCGACGCGGGCGCGGACATCATCACCGTGCATCCAGAGGCTGGGCCCCACATTCACCGCACGCTGCAAGCGATCAAGGCGACGGGCGCGAAGGCGGGCGTTTCGCTTAACCCCGGCACGCCGGCGCACATTGTCGATCCGATCCTGGATTTGACGGATTTGATCTTGGTGATGAGCGTAAACCCCGGCTTCGGCGGACAGAGCTTCATCGAAACGGCGCTGCCCAAGATCGAAACGCTGCGCAAGAAAATCGACGCCAGCGGGCGCGATATCATGCTTGAGGTTGACGGCGGCGTGAACGCGAAAACCGCCCCACGCGTGATCGCGGCGGGCGCGACGGCGCTGGTGGCGGGCACAGCGGTTTATGGCGGCGACGCCAGCGCCTACGCCGATAATATAAGCCGCTTGAGAAATCCGCACTGACATGACAGCGGCCGCCTCCCCCCGCCGGCCGCAACGGCCGAGCCCGGTGAGCGAACCCTGGCGCGCGAACCCGTTTCACCGCATGCGCCTGGGCGACGCCGCGCCCGACCGCATCGCCCGTTATGGCGACGATCCGCGCGTGGGCGACGCCGCGCGCGGACGCGATCTGGGCCGCGGGCACTGGCGCATCGCCGCCGAACGCATCGCCGGCGAGCACGCCTCGCCCTGGCGGGTGAGCCACCCTTCACGCCATTTCAGCGCGCGGCTGCATTCTTTCTCTTGGCTCGTGGATCTCGCCGCCGTGGGGCCTTCAGCGCACGCGCGCATCGCCGATCTGATCGACGCTTGGGTGGCGGAGTTCGGCGAATGGGACGATCTGGCGTGGGATCCGGAACTGACGGCCGAGCGCGTGTTTGCGTGGCTGTGCTGGGGCCGGCCGGCGTTTGAACTGGGCGCGCCCGAACAGCGCGTGGCGCTGCTGCGCTCATTGGCGCGCCAGGCGCGGCTGTTGATGCTGGCGCAAAGCGAATTGAGCGAACGCCACTTGGGATCGATCAAGGCGGGCGCAGCGCTGATCCTGGCCGGCGGCGCGGGACTGCCGGAGGCCGAGCGGCTCGCCGAGCAAGGCGAGGAAATGCTGCTTGAGGCGTGCGCCAAGCAATTCTTCCTCGACGGCGGCCATCTTTCCCGCGCGCCGGAGGCCACGGCGGAAGCGCTTTACGATCTCATCGCGGCCTACGAAGCGCTGGATGATCCCCCGCCAATCATGCGCGACACGCTGCCGAAGCTGGCCAACATGCTGCGCATGTTGCGGCTGGGCGACGGCGGACTGGCCTGCTTTCACGGCGGCTCGGAAGGCTCGGCGGCTTCGATCGACGCGGCGTTGGCGCGCTGCCAGGGCGAGACGCGCAACTTTTCGTTCGCGCAGCACACCGGCTACCAGCGGCTTGAGGCGGGGCCGTTGCGGGCGGTGTTCGATGTCGGCGGGGCGCCGCCATTGGCCTATTCGGAGCGCGCGCACGCGAGCGCGCTTGCATTCGAGCTTTCGAGCGAAACCGAGCGGCTGATCGTCAATGTGGGCGCGGCGCGCGAGCTTGAGCCCGCGGCGCGCGTCGCCGCGCGGGCGACCAACGGCCATTCCACGCTGGCGCTGGCGGATGCGCTTTCGGCCACGCTGGAAGAACCGCGCCGCGGCAAAGGCCCGGCGCGGCTTTCGGGCCCCACGCTCGATGACGTGCGCCGGTCCTCCGATGAAAGCGGCGTCACCGTGCAGGGCCGCCATGACGGCTACCGCGCGCACTTCGGGCTGCTGCACCGCCGCTACCTGTTTATCGACCACTCCGGCGCAAACCTGCGCGGGATCGATGAGCTAATCCGGCCGGTGAAACTGAAAGGCCAAGTGCAGAAGCAGCCGATCCCGTTCACGGCGCGCTTTCACCTGCATCCCGACGTGCGCGCGCGCATGGTGGAGCATCAGATGGCGCTGTTGGAGACGCCGGGCGGCCAGCGCTGGCGGCTGCGCACGGATGCGCCGGGCATCAGCATCGAGCCTTCGATCTATTGGGGCGGGGCCGCGCCGCGCGAGAGCTTGCAGATTGTGCTCTCCGGCGCAGCTGATCCGATGGGGCACGGACTCTCCCCGCCCAATCGCATACGCTGGGCGCTGGCGCGAACCTGATCGCGCGCAAGCGCCTGCTTTTGCGCCCGATCAACGCCAACGCCCGCGCCGCACGCCAGCGTGGCGGCCATGGGCAGCTCATTGTCGCAACTGGCGCTGAACCTTGGCGTGGCGACAGTGATGGTCGCGCTCACGACCCTAACGCACTTCTTCGGGCTCTTGGTGCTGACGCGGCTGATGAGCGGCGTGCATGGGCGGCTGCGGCCGCATGAGGCGGCGTGGCGCCAAGCGGGCATGATCCTGTTGGTGGTGTTTGGCATCTTCGCCCTGCATACGGCAGAGGTTTGGAGCTATGCGGTGCTCTACCGGCTGTTGGGCGAGTTCACGACGTTCGAGCCCGCGCTCTATTTCTCAACCGTCAGCTTCTCCACGCTTGGCCTGGGTGATCTGACGCTCGGCGCCAATTGGCGGCTTCTGGGCGCCATTGAGGCGGTGAACGGCCTGGTGCTGATCGCCTGGTCAACCGCGTTTCTGATGAGCGTGACCGCGCGGCTGCGCTTGCTCGAACACGAGTGGCTTGAGCGCCCGGATGATGGGCGGCGATAAGCTGCACGGCGTACTATGGGCTTTGCTTCAAGCTTTGCGGGCGACGAGAAAGACGCGGGGATCGCGCTTGCCCGAGCCATGACGGGCGCGTTCCTCGATCGCGAAGCCGGCTGCGGCGATCTCCTGCTCCAGTTGCGCGGCAGTGAAAAAGGCGACGTCGGGCGCGCGCCCAATCGCGCGCATCAGCGGAACCAGCACACGGAAAGCAGGATTCATTTCCGACAGGCACGGCGTTTTGGAAATGAACAGGCCGCCGGGTTTGAGCGCGCGGCGCACATCGGCAAGCGTGCTGCGGCGATCGGCGACCAGATGCAGGATGTTGAAACCCAGCACGGCGTCAAAGCTTCCGTCAGGCCCGGCGGCGGCGGATGTCCCGACCTCGAAGGCGATGTTGGCGCAGCATGCGGCGGCTGCCTTTTCCCGCGCAATGGCGATCATTTCAGGCGACAGATCGGTGGCGAGCATGCGCGCCACGCCGGGGGCGAGCCGCAGGGCGGTCGTGCCCGAGCCGCAACCAAACTCGAAGACGACGTCGGCGGGGTTCAATCTGCGCTGCGTTTCCTGCAGCGTGCGCTCATAGCCGGCGGCGTCGGCGATGGGTGCGGCCGCGTATTTGCGCGCGGTGCGATTCCAAAAGCGGGGATCCTGATCGGCTGACGGCATGGTTGGCTCCGGCGCAGCTTCTAGCATGCGGCGCGGGAGGAAATCCTCGGATTCGCCCGCCACCGCCGCGGCGATGACAGCACGCCGCGTTGACCGGCCGCTGAGTCGGGGCCAAGCACAAAACGAGATTTCACCGCCCCCGGACGACGCTGAGCCGGGGCGCCAGAGGCGCGCCATGACCGACATTCTCCCCATCAAGAGAGCGCTGATTTCCGTGTCCGACAAAACCGGCCTGATCGAGCACGCGACGGCGCTGGCGGGGCTGGGCGCGGCGCTGGTTTCCACGGGAGGCACGCATGCGGCGATCGCCAAGGCGGGGCTGAAGGTGGAGGACGTTTCCTCCGTCACCGGGTTTCCAGAGATGATGGATGGGCGGGTGAAAACGCTGCACCCGAAAGTGCATGGCGGCCTCTTGGCGCTGCGCGACAACGCCGAACACGCGGCGGCGATGAAGGAGCACGGCATCGAAGGTTTCGACGTGCTTTACGTGAACCTCTACCCTTTCGAGGCGACCGTGGCGCGCGGGGCGGATTTCGAAACCTGCATCGAGAACATCGACATTGGCGGGCCGGCCATGATCCGCGCAGCGGCGAAGAATTACGGCTTCATCGCGGTCGCCACCGATGCGGAAGATATGGAAGCGATCCTTGCGGACGCGAAAGCGCACGGAGGGACCACGATGGCGCTGCGCAAGAAGCTGGCGGCGAAAGCATTCGCACGCACTGGCGCGTATGACGCGGCGATCTCAACCTGGTACGCCGACCGGCTGGAAGATAAGGCGCCGGCGTATCGCGCGCTTGGAGGCAAGCTGAAGCAAAGCTTGCGCTATGGCGAAAATCCCCATCAGAGTGCGGCGTTTTATGTGACGGGCGAACAGCGGTTCGGCGTGGCGACGGCCAAGCAGCTGCAGGGCAAGGAACTCTCCTACAACAATCTCAACGATACCGACGCCGCGTTTGAGCTGGTGGCGGAGTTCGATCCCAAGCAGAGCGCGGCCGTGGCTATCATCAAGCACGCCAATCCGTGCGGCGTGGCGGAAGGCGCCACGTTGCTGGAGGCTTATCAGCGCGCGCTGGAGTGCGACTCCGTTTCTGCGTTCGGCGGCATCGTGGCGCTGAACCGGCGGCTGGATAAGGCGGCGGCGGAAGCGATCGCAGAAATCTTCACCGAGGTCGTGATCGCGCCGGAAGCCGATGAGGATGCGGTGGCGGTGTTCGCCAAGAAGAAGAACCTGCGCCTGCTGGTGACGGGTGGTTTGCCCGATCCAGCGGCGCCGGGCTTGTTTGTGAAAACGGTTGCCGGCGGGTTTCTGGCGCAGAGCCGTGATAATGGGCGCGTGGGCGCGAGCGATCTGAAGATCGTCACCAAGAAGCAGCCGACGCCGCAGCAGATCGCCGACATGATCTTCGCCTTCAAAGTGGCCAAGCATGTGAAATCCAACGCCATCATCTATGCGAAGGACGGCGCGACAGTGGGCATTGGCGCGGGGCAGATGAGCCGCGTGGATTCCGCGCGCGTGGCCCGGCGCAAAGCTGAGGACGCCGCACACGCCAATGGCTGGAGCGATCCAAAAACGATCGGCTCCGTCTGCGCGTCGGACGCGTTCTTCCCCTTCCCCGACGGACTGCTGCAAGCCGTTCAGGCGGGCTCAACGGCGGTGATTCAGCCCGGCGGTTCGATCCGCGACGATGAGGTGATCAAAGCCGCGGATGAAGCCGAAATCGCCATGGTGTTCACCGGCATGCGCCATTTCCGACACTGAGCGCGGCGATCAGCGCAGCGGTGTGGCGGCGGGCGGCGCGGCGGCGGGCGCCGCAGCGAGGGCGGCTTCAATGGCTTGGCGCACCTCGGCGCTGGTGGGATCAGTGCGGGTGCCGAAGGCGGCGATGAGGCGCCCATCGCGGCCGATCAACAATTTATGGAAGTTCCAGCGCGGAATCGCGGCGTCGCCCAATTGCGTTTGCGCCCAGGCGTAGAAGGGATGGCGCTGCTCGCCGATCACATCGGTTTTCGCCGCCATCGGAAAGGTGACGCCGTAATTGAGCGTGCAGAATTCGCTGATCTCTTCGGCTGAACCGGGCTCCTGGCCGTTAAAATTGTTGGCCGGCACGCCAACAATGCTGAAACCCCGATCGTGGTATTCGGAATAGATTTCCTGCAGCCCCTCATATTGAGGCGTGAAGCCGCAGCGCGACGCGGTGTTCACGACCATCACGACCTCGCCCGCGAACGCCGAAAGCGGTACTTGCGGCAACATCAGGCCCTCGAAGCTGAACTGATAGGCGCTGGCGGGATCGGTGGAGGCAGGGGGCGCAGCCGCGAACTGGGCGCGCTGCGCTTCCAAGGCGGCGGCGGCGGCCTCGCTGCGTTCGGCGGCGACATCGGCCGCAGGCGGGGCCGGGGCGCGGCCACAGGCGGAGAACGCCGCAACGGCGACACAAACAAAAGCGACGTGAACAAGCTTCATGGGTTGGCCCCTCTCCCCGATTGGCGGGTGCGCCAGCATGGCGCACGCCGCGGCCGCGCGCCAGCGGCGCTGGGCGCGTCTGTTGGCTTTCGCGGCGGGAACGTGGTTGGTTACAGCGATGGCTGCGGCCGCAGAGACCCTTGAGCAACGCGCCGAGCGCTTGGCGGCGCATTTCGAAGTCACGCTGCCCGCCGGCGCGGCGCCGTTTCCAGTTGTCGTGATGTTGCATGGCTGCGGCGGGCGGCGCCCCTTCATGCAAGAGATGGCGCATGTGGCCGCGAAGGCCGGCGCCGCTGTGATCAATGTCGATTCCTTTGCGCCGCGCGGCATAAGCCGCACGGCCGCGATCGCCACGGTCTGCACCGGCATGCGGCTGCACGGCCGCGAACGCGCCGGCGACCTTTACGCTGCGCTCGCCTGGGCGCGCACACAGACCTGGGCCGATGCGGAGCGCTTCGGCGTGATCGGATGGAGCCACGGCGGCTGGACCATTCTTGATGCGCTGGCCCTACGGACCGGCCCGGAGATGGAGCGCGCGACGCGCTTGCAGGCGCTGCCGCCGGAACCGCTGCAAGGATTGGCGGCGACGCTGATCGTTTACCCGTACGCGGGCGTGGGCTCGCTAGTGGGGCGCAGGCCCTGGCGCGTCGCGCCCGCGAGCACCGCCATTGTGGCCGAGCGTGACTTTATCGTGGGCGACGTGCGCGTGCCGCTGGAACGCCAACGCAGACACGGCGCGCCGTTAGATGTGCTGGTGTTTCATGGCGCCACCCACGCCTTTGAAGACGCCCACGCCGAGGATCCGCGCGTGCGCTTCAACCCACGCGCAACCGAGCGCGAACATGGGCTGATCCGTGCAATGGTGGAGGCGCTGAAAAAAGGGAGGGATGCGGCGGCGCCGGCGACAAGCCAGCATCTTGGCGGATAGGGACGGATCTCCTGCGCGCCGCCGCATCGCCCCCAGCCCGAGGGGGAGCATCACAACCTTAGGGTAATAGGCTGAAAATGCGCATTACCCATCTGGGTGAGAGCGTTTTGTGCAACGTAGCGATGAATACTCGGTTTTGCCGCTTGCAGGCAGCGCCGATGCGCGGCCATTGTTACACTGTATGCGTAATGTTTGCCCCGACGAACTGGGCGCGCATTTTGATCGCGCCGCGTTTGAGCCAGACTATTGGCCCAAAGCACTCGAGCACGTCGGCGCGGCCCTGTGCATCAAGCATTTCAATTTGCTGCGTATGGGTGCCGGCGATTTCGTGCCGATGGCGCCAGAGAGCGCACAGGAAGTTGTGAGCCTATACCTCGACGGCAAATGGCAAGAGCACGATCTGCTTGCCTATCGCGTGCCGCGGTACGCTGAGATGAAGCTGTTCACCGATACGCAGCTTGTCAGCGCCAGCGAACGGCGCAGTTCTGACTATTACCGTGGTTTCGCTGAACTGCACGATATCCCCCACAGCGTGGGTTGGCGTATCAGCGAGAACGGCGACACCTACATATTCGCGGGCTTTCGCTCACGCGATATGGGCCTGCCGAGCGAAGAAGATCTGGCGCGCGTGAGCACGATCATGGGCCGCGCCAGCACCGCTGCAATGATTTCCGCCAACGCCGCCCGGATTCGCACACGTGGGCTGATTGAGGGGCTTGAATCCGCCAACTCGAAAGCGATTGCGCTGGGCCATGGCGGCGTCGTTCTTGGCTTAACCGCGCCCGCGCAACGGCTGATGACCGCAGACTTCAAGATAGAGCGTGGCCGGCTTTGGGCCCGCGCCGCCGATGCCGCACGCGTGCTGGGACGCCTCAACGCCGCGCTCAAAGACGCTGAGGAGCCGTTGCCTGGGCGCTTCATCATCAGCCGGCGCGGGCGTAAGCGGGGCATTGTGGCGATGCCGGTGCGCGCTAGCGAAGCAGCCCGCGATGCGTTCCGCAATGTGCGGGCGGTGCTGGTGCTCAAGGACTTGGACGCCAGACCAGATTTGGATGAAGCGCCGCTGCGGGCGCTGTTCGGGCTGACCCACGCGGAGGCGAACGTGGCGTTGCTGGTGACGTCGGGCCTTTCTCCGGGCGAAATCGCCGAGCGACGCGGCGTGGAGGTCGACACGGTGCGCACCGTGCTGAAATCCATCTTCCACAAGACCGATACGCATCGGCAAAACGAACTTACGGCCTTGGTCCTGCGCGCCATGAGCGGCGACTAGCGCACCGCCGCGACCAGGGCGTTCAATTCGGCGGAGATCAGCATCAGCTTGGCGAACGTCCAGGCGCCCTGCCCGTTCAGCTCGGCGAAGGCGCTGCGCGCGCGCTGCGCGGGACCGCCAAGGCCAGTTATCCAAGCCTGCGCTGCGGGGCCCACGCCATCGGCAGACTCACCGGCTTTGGGCGTGCCGATGGCCGCGGCGGCGGCCTCGGCCAGCTTCAGCTGCATTTCGGCGAAATCTTCCGACACCCGGCGCAGCACCAGGCGATCCCAGTGCTGGTCGAGATTAAGCGAAGCGGCCGCTTCGCGCAGCGCGTCAATGCCGAAATCGGCGCCGATCACGCAATGCAAAACGGCGGCGTGGTGCGTTGGCCAGTTGGCGCGGCGGGCGAGGTCGGCCACGTCGAGCGCTTGCGTCAGCGGACGCAGAATAGCCACCTCGCGCGCCAGATCGGCGGGCGCGCCGAGCTCGATGAAGGTGGCTTCGCGCATCTGCGCGCGCGCGCGCTCCAGCTCGCTTACCTCATCCCAGATGCGCGTGCGCTGTTCGAGCACGGATTCCTGGTAGAGCGACACCACGTCACGCACCGACGGCGCTGGATCGGCGCCGAAGCCGGCGTTGCGTGCAAGATAGGTGGTGAGACGGCGTAACGCCGAGGCGATGCCCTGATGCATGGCGATCTGGGCGGCGGCGGGCGCTTTGTTGTCGAGATCGTTGATGGCGTCGGCCAGCGCTTCCAAATCGAATATGCGCCGCGCAGCTTCAAAAGCCAGCGCGATCGTCACCGGCTCGGCGCGCGAAACCTCGCGCACGCGATCGACGAACGTAGGCCCGCAGCGATTGACCACATCATCAGCAAGCTGGGTGGCGATAATTTCGCGCCGCAAGCGGTGGGTGGCCATTTGCGGCGCAAACTTCCAGGCGCCACGCGGGAAATAGTGCTTCAGCGGCTCGGTGAAGGCGGGATCATCCGGCGCGTGCGAACCGGCGAGCGCATCGAACAGATCGATCTTGGCGTAGGCGAGCAATTTGGAGAGTTCCGGCCGCGTGAGCCCCTGATTGGCGCCGCGCAGCACGGCGAACTCGCCGGTCAGCGGCAGGCCTTCGACGCGGCGGGCCAGCTTGCCGGCGGCTTCCAGACGCTGAATGAAGCGCTCCTGGCTATCGAGATCGGCTGGGGCGCTGCTTTGCGCGATAGAGAGCGCGAGCGTTTGATCATAATTGTTCTGCAGCACCAGCTGAGCGACATCGCCAGTCATTTGTTCGAGCAGCTGATCGCGATCCTGCGCTTTGAGCGCGCCGGTGCGAATAGCATCGCCCAACAGACTCTTGATGTTGACCTCATGATCGGAGGTGTCGACGCCGGCGGAATTGTCGATCGCATCGGTGTTGATCCGGCCGCCATTGCGGGCGAAGGCGATT
>JAEUMU010000127.1 GCA_016791325.1 Hyphomonadaceae bacterium | reverse complement strand
TCTGGGCATTGATCAGTCCAGCGCCGCGCGCGCCGTCGCCAGCGCTGCCAAGCAATTCGATGGCGATGCGCCCGCGCCGGAGCTCATCCGGGCGGCGTTGAAGGAAGTCAGCCGCTAGCCGGCCCGAGCGCAGGCGCCTTCAGCGGCCAAGGAATTTCGCGCCCTGCAGCCCCGCGTGCGAGCGCTCCAGCGCGCCGGCTTTGCGCGCACGCAGCTGGTTCACCAAATCGAGCGCGCTGGCTTTGGCCGGCGCCAGTTCAGCTTCGCTCTGCGCCAGCGGCGTCACGCGCTCGCCCCAGCGCACCAGATGCGAGCAGAAGGTGAGGCCGCCGCCGAACGCCGGCATCAGGATCAGCGCGCCGGGCTTCACGCGCCCTTCCTCCATCGCCTCCGCCAGCGCCACGGGCACTGTGGCCGCGCTCATATTGCCGTAACGCTCCACCGTGAGCATGACCTTATCCATCGGCAGACCGCTGCGGGTGACGACAGCTTCGATGATGCGCAGATTGGCCTGGTGCGGGACGACAAGATCAATGTCGTCCGGCGTCACGCCGCACTTGGCCATCACCGCCGTACTCGCCTGCACCATGCCTTGCACCGCGCGCTTGAAGATTTCCTGGCCGTCGAAGTCCCATTCGGTATCGCCCAGCGTGACGCCGCTATTGGTGTAGGCTGTGCCCATGCCGCGCACGCGCAGCGTATGGCGCGCATCCGCCACACATCCCAATTGCTCTCCCAGGAGGCCCTCTTGTTGCTCGCTGGCCTGCACCACCACCGCCGCGCAGCCATCGCCGAACAGCACGGCGACGTTGCGGTTGTTCCAGTCCATGTAAGGCGAGATGATCTCGACCCCGATCACCACCGCGTTGCGCACAACGCCGGTGCGGATCATCGCCGTCGCGGTGGAGAGCGCGTAGAGGAAGCTGGTGCAGGCGGTGTTCACATCCATCGAAGCCGCGCGCTGTGCGCCCAGCGCATGCTGCACGCCGGAGGCTGCGTTGGGCACCTGCTCATCGCTGGAGCATGAGCCATAGACGATGAGATCGACATCCCCCGCGTCCAGCCCCGCGCACGCCAAAGCGCGCTTGGCCGCGACGGTCGCCATCTCCACGCCGGAAACATGGCTGATGCGCCGCTGCTTCATGCCGGTGCGGGAGACGATCCATTCGTCATTGGTGTCGAGGAAGGTGGAAAGATCGGCGTTGGTCAGCACCGCGGGCGGCATGGCTTTGCCCCAGCCGGTAATGGCTGCGTAGGTCACGTGAGGGCGCTCCCTGTTGATCCGGCCTTGGGCCGTCTTTGCGGCCAGCTTAGACCAGACCGCCCCGCCGCGCGCCAATGCTATCAGCATGAACGAATTAAGAACCCCGAATCGGATAGAACCATCCCATGGCCGAACCCGCAGAACGCCTTATCGCCGCCGACCGCATGCCTGGGGAGGGCGCCGATCGCGCCTTGCGCCCGCAGGGGTTTGACGAATTCGTCGGCCAGCCGGCCGCCAAGGCCAATCTCAAAGTGTTCGTCGAAGCCGCCCGCGCGCGCGGCGAAGCGATGGATCACACTTTGCTGTTCGGCCCGCCGGGCCTGGGCAAAACCACGTTGGCCCAGATCATCGCGCGCGAACTGGGCGTGGGCTTCCGCGCCACCAGCGGGCCGGTGATCGCGCGCGCGGGCGATCTCGCCGCGCTGCTCACCAATCTCGAACCGCGCGACGTGCTGTTCATTGATGAAATTCACCGCCTCGCGCCCGCGGTAGAGGAAATCCTCTATCCGGCGATGGAGGATTATCACCTCGACATCATTATCGGCGAAGGGCCGAGCGCGCGCAGCGTGCGCATTGATCTGGCGCCGTTCACGCTCGTCGGCGCCACAACGCGCGCGGGGCTCTTGGGCACGCCGCTGCGCGATCGCTTCGGCATTCCTGTGCGCCTGGAATTTTACGGCGCCGATGAGCTCTTGGGCATCGTCACGCGCGCGGCCGGCAAGCTTGGCGCGCCGATCACGCCGGAAGGGGCGATGGAGGTGGCTAAGCGCGCGCGCGGCACGCCGCGCGTGGCCGTGCGCCTCTTACGTCGCGTGCGCGATTTCGCCGGCGAGAACGTGATCGATGCCAAGGCGGCCGATGCCGCGTTGAAGCGGCTCGATGTCGATAGCGATGGGCTCGACATGCTCGATCGCCGCTATCTGACGGCGCTGGTGGAGACGTATTCCGGCGGCCCCGTCGGCGTCGATACGCTGGCGGCCGCTCTGGCCGAAGCGCGCGACGCGATTGAAGACGTGATCGAGCCTTATTTGATGCAGCAAGGCTTCGTCATGCGCACCCCGCGCGGGCGTGTAGCCGCGCCCAAAGCGTATGAGCGGCTAGGAAAAAAGCCGCCTGCGCGCGCGCCAGAGACGGGGACGCTGTTCGAGGGGAAGTGAATAACCACTCACCGCGGTCGTGAGCCGCGCAGAGAATGTTCAGCTCTATCCGCGCCATTTTCACCACAGCGCGTTGAAAACCAAGCACCTCGCCAAATTCAATCCGACCCCATTCCGCCCGCCATAAGCTGGCGCGCATATGCATTCCCGCCAGCCTCTTATCACCCGCGCACGCGTCGAAGCCTACACGGCTTCGGCGCTGCGTCTGTTGATGTGGCTGCTTGGTATCGTCCTGCGCCTCCCTGTCAGCGGGCGCAGCGCGCGGCTCAAGGCCGAGCTCGCCTACGCCGAACGCGCGACGGAACACCTTCTCTTTCTCCACGCCGTCGCCCGCTTCGGCCCGCCGCCACAACGCAAGATACATCCGCGCTTCGCGGCCCGCGGCTTTCGCCGCGTGCGGGCAAAGCGGCTGCGCCTCTTCTACCGTGGCGCAGGCGTGCGCGCACGCAAGGCCGCTCCGCTGACCCGCGTGCTGGCGTTGCTTCACGCGTTGGCAAATCCTGAGCGCGCCATCGCCTATTTCTCCGCGCGCTTGCGCGCCGGCCTGCGCGCCGCGCGCGTTCTTCCCACAGCGCCGCCTGCGCACACGTTCGTCAGCGCGGGGCCGGCGCACGCCCGCACGCAACCGGACACCTCCTAGCCTCGTCACCACGCTCTGATCGCCTGCCCGCCGTGCAATCCGGGATTCGCACGGCGCTCGTCGTGCGCGCGCCATCGGCGACGGACTTCAGGCGCCGCCTCCGAACCACTCTAGCTCACCTTCCGCCCTAGCGTCTTCGGCGCCACCGCCACGTAGCTCTGCCTCAGCCAGCCCTTCAGCGTGTCCATTTCCGCCAGCACGTCATCGTCCACAGCGAAATGCGCCGTCACCCATTTGTGCTGCTTGTACCAACCCTTCGCCGGCCGCACGAAAGGCAGCTCTTCGGCCATCTCCGCCGAGATCGGCAGTTTCATGATCAGCGTCAGCGCATCGAGCGCTTCGCCCTTGGCGCCGAAGATCGCGAACATTTTCTTGCGCACGTAGAGCGCGCGCGTCGTTTGCCAGCCGGGGCCGGCGCTGGCCTCCGGGAAGGTGAGGCCGTAAGCGGTCAGCTCCGCTTCGGCGCGTTGGTGCGCGGTTTCTGACATGCGGGCAGCTTAGCATGGCGCCTGCCTTTGCGGCGCCATTGCCTGGCCGCGCCGGGCTCGGCACAAAGCGGCCATGTCGCTTGCTTCCGTCGTTGATCGTCTCGCGCCCGAGGGTGATGGCTTCGTCATCGAGGCGCCAGAGGATTGGGCGCAGGGGCGCACGCTCTATGGCGGTATGACAGCCGCGCTGATCTATGAGGCGTCACGGCGCGCACAGGGCGCCTTGCCGCCGCTGCGCTCCGCGCAGTTCAGCTTTATCGGCCCGGCCGCGGGAAAGCTGCGCCTCACCTCGACGCTGCTGCGCCAAGGGCGCTCTTCGGCCATGGTCGCGGGGGAGTGCTTCAATGAGGAGGGCGCGGCCGCGCGTGCGCTTTTTGTGTTCGGCGCCGCGCGTGAAAGCAAAGTGGCGCACAATGATTTGCCGGCCCCGCCGGCGCCCGCGCCTGAAAGTTGCGGCCCGTTTCGCAAGGAGGGCGCAAACGCCCCGCGCGGCTTCTGGAATAATTTCGAGACCCGCCTGGCCGCTGGCGGCCGCATTTTCGAAACCGCCGCGCCGCGCCCGGAATTCGCGGTCTGGACGCGCTTCCTAGATCCAGGCGCCGTCGATCCCGTCACGGCGCTTCTGGCTATCGCCGATTGTTTGCCGCCGGCGGCGATGGTGCATTTCCCCGCGCCGGCGCCGATCAGCACCGTGACTTGGACGGTCGACATCGCACACACGCCCGCCAGCGCGGACGCTTGGCGCCTGCTCTGGTCGCGCAGCGATCATGCCGGTGAAGGCTATTCGCTGCAGAGCATGACAATGTGGGACGCCGAAGGCCGCGCCCTTGCCGTGGGCCGCCAAGCGGTGGCCATTTTCGCGTAGGCGCGCGCGCGGCCGAGTTGTCATCGGCCTGGTTTCGCTCTTAGGTTGGCGCTGAGGGGGAGCGGCGATGTCTGCGTCCTGGCGAGGCGATCGCGGCGTGTTTTTCGTCGCCATGGCGTGGCTGGCGTTGGCCATTGCTCTGGCGGGCTTTAGCACCACCTACATCTTGCCGATGGCGGCGGGCGATTTCTTGGCCCCGGCCATTCTGCATGTGCATGGCGCGCTGTTTCTCAGCTGGCTGTTGCTGCTGATCACGCAGGCCAGCTTGGCGCGCGCCGGGCTCACCTTCATCCACATTAAGCTCGGCTGGGTCGGTCCGCCGCTGGCGATGGCGATGGCGATAACCGGCGTCGGCGCGGGCCTCTTCGCGGTTCACCGTGATCTCGATCTGGGCGCCGGCGATGCGGCCTATTCCACGCTGCCTGGCGTGCTTACGGCGATGGCGGCGTTCGCGATCTTTGTCGCCACCGCCATCGGCCTGCGCAGCATGCCCGATTGGCATAAGCGCCTCATGTTGTTGGCGACCATCGCCATTCTCTGGCCGGCCTGGTTTCGCCTACGCCACCTCATGCCGTGGATGCCGCGGCCCGATATCTGGCTCGGATTCGTAGCCGCGGATTCGCTCATCCTCATCGCCATGGTGCGCGATCAGCTGGCGATCGGGCGCGTGCACAATGCGTATTGGATCTTTGGCGTTGCGCTGATTGCGCTGCATTTGGCGGAAGTGGCGCTCTTTGGCGCGCCGCAATGGGCGGCGCTATCGAAAGCGCTCTATCAGCTGATCGCCGGCGGCGCTCAGGTGTAGCGTTTGCTTGTGCGTTGCTCGGCAATATCGGGCGCTTGAACGGCGGCGCCGGCATAGCCTGTGATACGGTCGGCGACGAAGGGATTGCTCTGGCGTTCGCGTCCGAACGTCGAGGTCGGCCCGTGGCCGGGCACGAATGTCATGTCGTCGCCCAGCGGCCAAAGCCTGGTGGTGATCGAGCGGATGAGGTGAGCATGATCGCCGCGCGGAAAATCCGTGCGCCCGATCGACCCGGCGAACAGCACATCACCCACGAACGCGATCTTCAGCGCGGCGTTGTGAATCACAACATGCCCCGGCGTGTGCCCCGGCGTATGCGTCACATCAAAGCGCACGCCTTCGAACTCCAATGTTTCGCCATCCTCGAAATAGCGATCCGGCGTCACGTTGCGCAGTCCAGGCACGCCGTAGCGGCGCGCGCTCTCCTCAATCTGGTCGAGCCAGAATTGATCCTCCGGGTGGGGGCCTTCCACCGCTACGCCCGTGCGCTCGCGCAGTTCGGCGGCCGCCCCGGCGTGATCCAGATGGCCGTGCGTCAGCCACATGCGCGTGAGCTTCAGCCCGTAATGATCGAGCGCGCCGATCAGCTGGTCAGCGTCGCCGCCAGGATCGACAAGGGCCGCATGCTTGGTTTCCTCGTTCCAGATGAGCGAGCAATTCTGTTGCAGCGGCGTAACCGGCACGATGCGAATCTGGAGTTTAGGCTCGTTCAGGCTCATGGCCGGATCAGATGCTGGCTTTCCGGCGTCCGCGCAAGGGCGGGACGTGCCGAAATACTGAGCCGCGGCGCCGTTGTTGTGCGCAGTCGCGCTTGGCGTGCGCCCGGCGCGTCCGCGCCGTTTGAGGGCGCGCGCGGGCCAGCGCAGGCTGCGTCGGTGAAAATTCTGCTCGTTTCAGATCTCCATTACGCGCTCAAGCAATTCGACTGGATCGCCGCCGAGGCGCGCCATTTCGACGCCGTGATCCTGGCCGGCGATCACATCGACATCGCCGGGCAGCTCGATGGCGGCGTGCAGGTGCTGGTGATCCTCAAATACCTGAAGCGGCTGGCGGCGGAGACCCGCGTGTTGGTTTCCTCGGGCAATCACGATCTCGATACGCGTGACGCCGCCGGTGAAAAAACCGCCTCCTGGATGCGCCGTGTGCGCGATCTTGGAATCCCTTCGGATGGCGAGAGCGTGATGTTCGGCGATACGTTGATCACGATCTGCCCGTGGTGGGATGGGCCTGTCAGCCGCGAGGGCGTGGGCGCGCTGCTGGCGCGCGACGCCGCCAAGCCCAAGGCGCGTTGGCTTTGGATTTATCATGCGCCGCCGGCGAATTCGCCCACTGCCTGGAACGGCCGGCGCTTTTACGGAGATGAGGATTTGAGCGCGTGGATCGCGCTTTACCAGCCCGACATTGTGTTCGCCGGTCATATTCACGAAGCGCCGTTCAAAGCCGGCGGATCGTGGGCTGATCAACTCGGACGCACCTGGGTTTTCAATTGCGGGCGCCAGATTGGGCCAACGCCGACGCATATCGCCATCAATACCGAGGCGCGCGAAGCCGCCTGGTTTTCACTGGCTGGCGCCGAGCTTGTCCGCTTGGATGCCCCGCTTGCGCGTCCGTTGCTGGTGCTGGAATCGCCGCCTGCGTGGCTCAATACTCCGGTTCGCGATCGGAGCCCGGCGTGAAGCGCCGCTTTTGTTCGTGCGCCAGCGATTCCAGGATGTCATCGACCATGCCCAGGTGATCGCTGCGATCCTCAAACTGCTGTTTAAGATCGACAAGATAGCTGGTTACGCCGTTGAGCCGGTGGGCCAGGAGTCTCGCAAGCTCGAACGAAAGTTCGGGGTTGGCTTGCAGAAACGCTTCGCCGCCTTCGATGCGATAGGCTTCGCACGCCGTGACGGCGCGCACCGTGGCCATGTGCGGGGCATCCAGCAGCGCTGACATTTCGCCGAAGATCGCTCCGCAATCGGAAACGGTGTTGATCTGCACGCCGCGCTTGACGATCTCAACCGTCCCCGCGCGCAACACATAGAGCCGCCCAGTCGCCGCGCCTTCTTCAAGCAGGGCTTCGCCTGGCGCGAACGCGGCCACAGGCAGGTGGCTGCAAAGGTCTTCAAAGCTCGGCATGCGCCGCCAGCCTTGATCCCTGGCGCGTCTTCGCGCCAGCGCTTCATCGCTACATGCCCTTCGGGCGCGCGCCGGCGCTCAAGTTTTGGGCGCCGGCTCCAGCGCGCAGGCGCTTTAGCGGCCCATGCCCAAGCCCTCGCGGCGGCGGCGTGGGCGCTCTTCGGGCGGCGGCTCGGCGT
>JAEUMU010000115.1 GCA_016791325.1 Hyphomonadaceae bacterium | reverse complement strand
GAGGGTGAAGGGTTGGTCTCGCCCGTCGCTTTGACATCGGCGGCTGATGGCGCGCTCGCGGCGTTCTCCGCCCTGGCTCCGGAAGCGCCGCTGCCGCTGAACGGCGCGCTGCTGCTTGGTGAGCGCGCGCGGATGCGCGGCCTGTATCGCGCCGGGGCGGTGTCGCCGAACGGAACGTGCCGGCTGATCGCAACGGCAGACGCCCACATTGGTCTATCGCTCGCCCGCGAGTCGGATTGGGATCTCGTGCCTGCATGGCTGTGCTGTGACGCCTCGCGCTGGCCGGAGATCGAAGCCGTCGTCGCAACGCGACGCGCGCAGGATTTGCTGGACCGGGCGCATGAGCTTGGCCTGCCAGTAGCGAAAAGTGAAAGCGCGCCCGCCGCGTCGCCGTTTGAGATCACTCGGTTGGGCCGCACCTGTAGCGCGCCTGCACGTGCGCCGCTGGTGGTTGATCTGTCGAGCTTATGGGCGGGGCCCTTAGCAGGGGTGTTATTGGCGCAGGCGGGTGCGCGGGTGGTCAAGGTGGAAAGCACGCGCCGCCCCGATGGCGCGCGCGCGGGCCATGGCGATTTCTATGCGTTGCTCAACGGCGGCAAAAAGAGCGTCGGTTTGGATTTCCACGACCCCGCGGGCGTCGCGGATCTCCACCGTTTGATCGCGGCGGCGGATATTGTCATTGAAAGTGCGCGCCCGCGCGCCATGGAGCAGCTTGGCGTGGAGGCCGAAGCGCAGGCAGCGGCGGGCAAGGTGTGGGTTTCGATCACCGGTTACGGCCGTGGCGGCGAAGCAGCGGCGCGCACGGGCTTTGGCGATGATGCCTCGGTCGCTGGTGGCGTTGCTTCCGCGATGTTGCGCCATTGGGACGCGCCGATATTTGCGGGCGACGCTATCGCCGATCCCTTAGCGGGCTTGTTTGCAGCAGTCGCTGCTTGGGCGGGCTGGCGCGCCGGCGGCGGATGGTTGGTGTCCGTGCCGCTCGCTCAGGCGGCGCGGTACGCTTGCAGTGTTTGCGAGACTGATGACGTGCGGGGCTGGCAGGCGTCGGCGCTGAAGGATACAGCGCCGCTGTACCCGCTGCGCCGTCCCAGCGGCGCAGTGCGGCCACTTGGGGCGGATACGGCGGCCGTTCTCTCAAGCCTGACCGCGCGCGCTTGACCTTGGGGCCATGTTGCCTCCTCCGCGCGAATGAGACTTAGTCTGGCCCTTCGCCTGCAAGATGAGGAGGACCGTTCATGTCGGCCCCGCCGAAAGACAATCTCACGCTTCTCTCGCACGTGACCCAACAGGGAATGCTGGAACTCTCGCTCGAGCGCCTGCCGCTTCCGGCGTTGAGCGCAGGCGATGTCCTGGTAAGGGTGCAGGCCGCGCCCATCAACCCGTCCGATCTCGGTTTGCTTGTGGGTGGGGCGGACTTGGCGACATTGCGCGCCAGCGTGCGCGATGGCTTGCCGCTCATTTCAGCTGATCTTTCGCCGGCAGCGATGCGCGCCATGACGGCGCGCATCGGTGAGAAGATGCCGGTTGGCAATGAAGGTTGCGGCCTCGTTGTGGAGGCGGGCGCGTCGCCGGAAGCACGAGCCCTGCTGGGGCGCACAGTCGCCCTATTTGGCGGGGCTATGTACGCCCAATACCGCGCGGCGCCTGCGGCGATGTGCATGCCGCTTCCCGAAGGTACGGCCCCGGCGGATGGCGCCTCCTGCTTTGTGAACCCGCTGACGGCGCTCGCTTTTACCGAGGTTATGCGCCGCGAAGGCCACACGGCGATCGTCCACGCCGCCGCCGCCTCTAATCTCGGTCAGATGCTGGTGAGGATTTGCGCACAGGACGGGATCCCGCTCGTGAACATCGTGCGTAACGACGCGCAGGCGTCGTTGCTGCGCGGTATCGGCGCGCGTCACGTGCTCAATTCCTCCTCAGCCACATTCTTTGACGATCTGGTGCGGGCGATCATCGAAACCGGCGCGACTTTGGCGTTCGATCCGATTGGCGGGGGTAAGCTTGTCGGCCAGATATTTACGGCGATGGAGGCGGCCGCTGTAAAGCGCATGCCTAGCTATAGCCGGTACGGCTCGGATACGTTCAAACAAGTCTACATTTATGGTGGCCTCGATATGTCGCCCACCATCTTGTCGCGTGGTTTCGGTTTTGCCTGGTCGCTTTCGGGCTTCCTGTTGATGCCGTTTCTAGCCAAGGCCGGTCCCGATGTGGTGGCGCGCATGCGCCAGCGTGTGATCGATGAACTGACCACCACCTTCAAGAGCCACTACAGCCACGAAATTTCCCTTGAGCAGGCGCTCGATCCAGAAATTCTGATCGCCTACAACGCCAAGCGCACCGGCCAGAAATATCTGATCAAGCCCTAGGGCCTATTCTGCAGGCGTCGTGTTGGGGTCTTCGGCCATGCGCGCTTGAGGGTTCGGCAAGAACCCCCGCACCCAGCGTTCAAGCCGGTCAATCAGTACGAACACCGCCGGCACAAACACGAGGCTGAGCAGCGTTGAGAGCATCAAGCCGCCGATCACGGCCGCCCCCATGCCTTGGCGCAGCGTGCCATCCACGCCCCAGCCCGCCGCAGCGGGGATCATCCCGCCAGACATGGCGAACGTCGTCATGATGATCGGGCGCGCCCGCTTGAGGCCGGCCTCCATGAGCGCGGCGTTGCGGCTCATGCCCGCGCGCATGCGCTCGACGGCGAAATCCACTAGGAGGATAGAGTTTTTCGTCACCAGCCCCATCAGCATAAGCAGGCCGATAAAGGCGAAAAGCGAGAGCGGCTGGTTGGCGACGATTAGCCCGACAAATGCTCCGCCGATAGAAAGCGGCAGCGCCATCATGATCGTGATGGGCTGGAAGAAGTCCTTAAACAGCAGCACCAGCACCCCGTAGATGAGGATGATGCCCCAAAGCATCGCCGTCCCGAAACTGTCCATCATCTCGGCGAAGTCTTCAGTCTGCCCGCCGGTGGCCAGACGCACGCCAGGCGGAATAGCGCCTTGCTCGAGTTCCGGCGCAGGTTGACTTAGCCCGATATTCTGGAGGAACCGATCGAACGCACTGGGCTCTCTGACTGGCTCGGGTTCGCGCGCCTCCGGCAAAGCAAACACCGCGCTTTGTGCATCGCTCAGCTCCACGCCCGGCACCACGTTCGCGCCGACCGTAACTGCACGTTCGCGATCGCGCCGTTCAATAGTGGCCTCGCCAAGCGAGAAGCGTACGTCCGCCACTGCGTCGAGCCGCACAGGCAGACCCGCGCTTGATTGCACGGGCAATGCTCTGATCGCATCCAGATCGGTGCGCCGATCCGGGCGCAGCGTCACGCGGATGGGAATCTGGCGGTCGGTCAAATTGAAGCGCGCAAGGTTTTGCGCTGCATCGCCGCTCGTGGCGATCCGTACAGCTGCGGCCAAGCTGGCCGAGGTCACGCCCAGGCGCGCCATGTCTTCGTGGCGGGGACGGACCTGGATTTCCGGCCGCCGCAGCGCTGAAGAGGCGCGCACGTCCGCCAAAACATCTAGCCGCCCCATCGCCGCCGCCAGCCGATCCGCCGCGGCGTTCACCGCCTCGGGATCCTGGCCTACGAACTGCACGGTAATGTCCGAGCCTTGTGAGCCGCCCTGATCCTGAACGAAGGAGGAGCGGTAGTCTGGAAAATCCGCCAGCATCGGTCGGATAACCTGCTGGATCGCATAGGAAGAACGGCTTCGCTCATCGCGCTGCGAAAGCTGAATAAAGATGCTCGCATCCGGGGCGGAGCCATCGGCGCCGTTCATCGTGGTGAACACGCCGCGGGTTTCCGGCAATTCGCGGATGCGCGTGCTCATCTGCTGCAGCACGCGGTCGGCCTGCAACACCGGCGTGCCGGGCGGAATTTCCACCCGCACCTGGATCATGCTGTTGTCAAAGCGCGGGAGCACAGCCGCCGGCACTTGAGTCGCGAGAACCAGTGAGGCGATGAACACGCCCACGCCCACAGCCACCGTCTTCCAAGGGTGCGTGATCGCCCAATGCAAGACGTCACGATACGTCTGCATCAGCACGCCGGGCTTGGCCTCGTGGTCGTGGCCTTTGCTGCTTAGGAAGAACGCGCACATCAGCGGGGTAATGAGGCGCGCGACCACCAGTGAGAAGAATGCGGCGAACGCCACCGTCAGGCCGAACTCCCGGAAAAATGTCCCCATCCCGCCGGACATAAAGCTCACAGGAACGAACACGGCGATGATGGATCCAGTCGTCGCCACCACCGCCAGGCCGATCTCGTCCGCCGCTTCAAGCGAGGCCTGATAGGGCCCTTTGCCGGTTCGCATGTGGCGCACAATGTTCTCGATCTCAACGATCGCATCGTCCACCAGAACCCCGGTCACCAGAGCCAGCGCGATCAGCGTCACCATGTTGAGCGTAAAGCCCAGCACTTCAATCGCGGCGAAGGTTGGCATCACGGAAAGGGGGATCGCCGCCGCCGCGATAATCGTGGCGCGCCAATCGCGCAGGATCAGAAACACGACCAAGCACGCCAGCAGCGCGCCTTCGATCAGTGCGTGGATGGAGCTTTCATGCAGGCCACGAATAAACTCCACCGTTGAGGCGATTTCCGTGACATGGATGTTTGGCCGATCCGCCTCGATCTGGCGAAGCCGCTCCTCCATTCGGTCGAACACCTGAACTTCAGAAGCTCCGCGCGACCGCAGCACCATGAAGCCTACGACAGGCTGGCCATTGTAACGCGAGATGGATTGCAGATCGCTCGCCGAATCCGTCACGGTGCCGAGATCGGCCAGGCGCAGGCTGGCGCCGTCTGCGGCGCGAATGCGCAGGTCGGCGAGCTCCTGGACGCTCGTCGCGCTCCCCAGCGTCCGGATGGATTGGGCCTGGCCGCCAATACGCGCCTGGCCGCCCGGCAGGTCGATGTTGGAGGCGCGCAACTGCGCATTGATCTGATCGGCGGTGACGCCATAGGCCAACATCCGCGCCGGATCGAGCTCAACGCGAATCTCGCGATCCACCCCGCCAAGCCGCCGCACCTGGCTAACGCCAGGCACAGCAAGCAGTTCCCGTTGCAGGTCGTTATCGATGAACCAGGAAATGTCCTGCGGCGTCATCCCTTCGCCGTTGACTGAGTAATAGCCAATCGGGAAGGAGGCCGCGTCCATGCGCGTGATGACGGGTTCGCTGATGTCGGCGGGCAGTTCGGAGCGGATGCGGTTGACCGCGTCGCGCGCGTCTTCGACGGCGCGGCTTAGATCACCGTCACCTTCCATTTCCACCGTTGTCGTCGAAACGCCCGGTGAGATTGTCGATGTCACACGCCGCACGCCTTCGACCGAGGTCAAAGCCGCTTCAATGCGCTGCGTGATCTGCGTTTCCATTTCCGCTGGCGCCGCGCCAACCTGCGCGACCGTTACGGAGAAGCCGCCGAAATCGATGTTCGGCAATTGATTGATTGGCAGACGCCCAAACGCGGTCCAGCCGGCGAACAACAAAGCCAGAATGAGTACGACCGGCGGGATCGGGTTGCGGATCGCGCCGGCGGAAATGTTCCAAGCCATGTCGGATCAGCCCTCCCGTCCGCGCAGATCGGCGGACGGCTCTGCTGTGCTTGGCTGCTCGGCCGTGATGGGGCGCACGCGCTCGCCATCCTGCAGGAAGGCCGCGCCGGAGCCGACGATGCGTTGGTTAAGCTCAAGCCCAGACGCGATCTCCACCCAGTCGCCATCGCGCACGCCCAGCGTCACTTGCGTGCGCCGCGCCTGGTTTTCCTGATCAAGCCTGTAAACGAATGCCTGATCGCCTTCGAAGAGCACGGAGCTCTGTGGAATCGCCAAGACTTCACGCGCCGGCAGCTCCACGCGTCCGCGCAGATACATTCCCGCGCGCACGCGTGTGCCCTGCGGCAGCGAAAACAACGCTTCGCCGGTGCGGGTGCGGCTGTCGATAGAAGCCGGCGCCCGGCGCAACACGCCATCGACACTCGAGCCATCGACGAGAACAAAAGAAGCAGTTTGTCCGTCCTGAAGCGCCAGAGCGTCAGATTCGGCTACCTGAGCCGCGACCTCAAGCCGGTTGTCCGCGGCGATTCTGAAGAGCACTTGTCCGTCAACGAGCCTGCCAACTTCGGCGGTGCGGTCGATCACCAGCCCCGCAGCCGGCGCCCGAACAAAGCCGCCCCCGAGGCGCGCGTTCACTTCCTGAAGCTGCGCCCGTGCGGCCGCCAACCGGGCGTCCGCGGCGATCGCGGCGGTACGGCGTTGTTCGATCGCTTCAGCGGAAAGGGCGCCAGAATCGCGGATCGATTCCGCGCGGTCATACTCGCCGCGCGCACGCACCGCAGCCGATTGCGCTTCCGCGACGCTGGCTTGCGCCGCGCGCAATTGCGCCTGCGCTAGCGATGAATCGAGTCGCGCCATCGGCTGACCTGCGCGCACCATATCGCCTTCATCCACCAGGAGCTGAAGAATGCGCACGCCACTCGCGGGCGCGGCTACTTGGATGTCGCGCACCGGCCGCGCCTCGCCGTTCAGCGTCACTACCGGCTGAACCGTGCGCGTTTGTGTCACCACGACTGTCACCGCCTGCGCGGTGTCGACCGGCGTATGCGTGGCCGTTTCGCCGCCAAGGCGGCTCAAGATGAACAGTGCGGCGACCACCGCCAAAATGCCGCCGCCGAAGATCGTAAGCACGCGGCTGCGATGTCCGGCCTCATCGGGCTCACCCGTTGCCTTACGCCAAACGCGTCCGCCTGCGTCCTGCGCGTTGCGCAACGCCGCGCCGCCAGCATCGGCGGTTCGCTTCAGCAGGCCTTGCGCCCCTGAAAATATCTGCCTGGGCTCGGGCTTATTCATATGAGGGTCTCAAAAAGCGTTGCGCGAGCGAGCGGAATTGGGCCGCGGCTTGCGCCGGGTCTGTATTACGCTGGAAAGCCCGCCGCAGACCTATGCCTTCAATCGCGGCAAACAAGGTCTCGGCGGCGAGTTTTGCGTCGAGTGACCTATCCACCTCACCGCGCTCCTGCGCAGAGCGGATCGCGTGAATGAACATTTCGACACTTTTAACGTCGATGGCGCGAAGAGTGGCGGCGATTGCCTCGTCGCGAATAGCCTCTGCGCAGATGTCGGCGATGAGCGCACCATCACCTTGAGCGAATTTTTGGAAGAAGCGCTCGCCAGCCTGCGCCACTGCTTCGATCAGCCCAAGCGTCTCTGCGGCGTGTACAAAAGCGCTGTCGTCCTCGCCCCGGTGGTCCTCGGCGATTGCGCCGATGATCTCCGCCTTGCTGGAGAAGTAGCGATAGAGCGCCCCGGCGCTGATGTTCGCTTCGGCACAGATCTCTTGCATCGTAGCTTGGTGGAAGCCGCGCCGCCGGAAGCAAGAAAGGGCCGCGTCCATGATCTGGCGGCGTCTGCGGTCCGCGAGTGCAGGGTCAGCGAGGCGCGCCATGGGTTTCCCTTACGATAGCCGGCGGCACTTGCCAGCACTTCGCTGCGGTGCATATAAAGCGAATGTTCGTTCTTTAAATGTTAAAGCTCGCCGCAGTCAAGTTCCGCCCCATATGAGGCGGCGAGTCGCTGGACAATTTCTGAATCCGGCCCAGCGCCGCGAAACGAGAGAGACGGATGCTGACGAGGGTTTTGCGGGCGAGCCACACGCCGCTTCTAAC
>JAEUMU010000106.1 GCA_016791325.1 Hyphomonadaceae bacterium | reverse complement strand
TTCTTCGAACGCAGCCAGCTGACGAGTTCCTTCTCGTAGCGGCCGACATTGTTCACATCGACCTTATCGAGATAGCCGCGCGTGCCGGCATAGATCAGCACCACCTGCTCCTCGACCGGCACCGGCGAGAATTGCGGCTGCTTCAACAGCTCGGTGAGACGCGCGCCGCGGTTCAGCAGGCGTTGCGTGGCGGCGTCGAGATCGGAGCCGAACTTGGCGAAGGCGGCCATTTCGCGATACTGCGCGAGCTCGCCCTTGAGCGGGCCGGCCACCTGCTTCATCGCCTTGATCTGAGCGTTGCCGCCGACGCGCGACACCGAGATGCCGACGTTCAGCGCCGGACGGATGCCTTGGAAAAAGAGATCGGTTTCGAGGAAGATCTGGCCGTCCGTGATCGAGATGACGTTGGTGGGGATGTAGGCGGACACGTCGTTCGCCTGGGTTTCGATGATCGGCAACGCGGTGAGCGAACCGGAGCCGTTGTCTTCGTTCAGCTTGGCGGCGCGCTCAAGCAGGCGGGAGTGGAGATAGAACACATCGCCCGGATAGGCTTCGCGGCCCGGCGGGCGGCGCAACAGCAACGACATCTGGCGATAAGCAACGGCCTGCTTGGACAAGTCATCATAGATGATGAGCGCGTGCATGCCGTTGTCGCGGAAGTATTCGCCCATGGCGCAGCCGGACATCGGCGCAAGATATTGCAACGGCGCCGGCTCCGACGCAGTAGCGGCGACGATGATGGAGTATTTCAGCGCGCCGCGATCTTCGAGCGTCTTGACCAGCTGCGCGACGGTTGAGCGCTTCTGGCCGACGACGACATAGATACAATAGAGCTTCTCGCTCTCGGGCGCGTTCTTATCGTGGGCTTCGCGCTGATAGAGGATGGTGTCGAGCGCGACGGCGGTTTTGCCAGTTTGGCGGTCGCCGATGATGAGCTCGCGCTGGCCGCGGCCGATCGGGATCAGCGCGTCGATGGCCTTGATGCCGGTTTGCATCGGCTCATGCACGGACTTGCGCGGGATGATGCCCGGCGCCTTCACGTCGACGGTGCGGCGCTCAGCGGCCTGGATCGGACCCTTGCCGTCGATCGGGTTGCCGAGGGGATCGACCACGCGGCCCAGCAGCCCCTTGCCGACCGGCACGTCCACGATTTCGCCAAGCCGCTTGACCGTATCGCCTTCCTTGAGGCCACGGTCTTCGCCGAAGATGACGACGCCGACATTGTCGCGCTCGAGGTTGAGCGCCATGCCCTTCACGCCGCCCGGAAACTCGACCATTTCGCCAGCCTGGACGTTTTCCAGACCATAGACGCGGGCGATGCCGTCACCCACGGACAGAACCCGGCCGACTTCAGCGACCTTCGCTTCCGTGCCGAAGCCTTTGATCTGTTCTTTGAGGATGGCGGAGATTTCAGCGGCGCGGACGTCCATGTGTGGTCCTCTTTAGGCGGTTCTTTTGTTCAGGCGGATTTGAGGGCCAGACGCAGAGCGTCCAGCTTGGATTTGACCGAGGCGTCGAACTGGCGCGAGCCCACGCGTACGACGAAGCCGCCGATCAGGCTTGCATCGACGCTAGTTTCGGCTTCGACACGAGCGCCCAGCTGCTGCTTTAGGCCCTCGATAATAGCTGACTTTTCCGCCTCCCCGAGCGGGCGGGCGGAGATGATTTCGACCTGGCGGGCGCCGCGCTCACGCGCGACGAGGGCGCGGTAGGCAGAAAAGATGCCCGGCAGGTCGCTGGCGCGGCGGTTCAAGGCAGCCACGCCAATCAGGTTTCGGCCCAGTTCGGAGGCGCCCAACTTGGCGGCGACGGCAGTGAGCGCGCGGGCCTTATCCTGCGGCTCGATCAGGGGCGAACGGGCGGCTTCGCGCAGGTCCGCGCTTTCGCGCCAGGCGGCGGAAAACTTCGCGAAATCTTGCTCCACGGCGTCAAGCGCCTTGGAATCCTTGGCTAAATCGAAAACGGCTTGGGCATAGCGCGCCGCCGCTTCGGACGCTTCGCCATCGAAGGTTTCGGCCACGTCTTTCTCGCTGGTTCGGCCGCTGACGATCAAACAGATCGCCCGCTGGCACAGGGACGCCGCTTGGGGAAAACCCAAACGCCAAGCGACCGCCGCGAATGCTCGCGCGGACCACTTGAACGCGCGCGCGGGTTACCATGCGGCGTTCCGGCTTGACAACCGGCTGCGGTGGCGGCGGATCAGCGACAAAAGCGCCGATCAGCGCGGGGGGAACAGCACCATGAGCGAGAGCCAGTCAACGGCGGCGGCCAACGAAGACGTGCCGCCGGGAAAATTGCGGCAGGTGGTGGCCGCTTCCGCAGCTGGGACCGTGTTCGAGTGGTACGACTTTTTTGTCTATGGGGCGCTGGCCTCGGTGATGGCGCCGTTGTTCTTCGCCGGCTTGCCGGACGCCCAGGCGTTTGTGTTCACGCTGCTAACGTTTGCGGTTGGATTTATCGTGCGCCCGCTGGGCGCGCTGGTGTTCGGCAAGATCGGCGATTCCACGGGGCGCAAAGGCGCCTTCCTCATCACCATCACCATCATGGGCTTGGCGACCTTCGCCATCGGCCTGCTGCCCACGGCCGAACAGATCGGCATTTGGGCGCCTATCCTGCTGGTGGCGATGCGCGTGCTGCAGGGGTTTGCGCTGGGCGGGGAATATGGCGGCGCGGCGATCTACGTGGCCGAGCATGCGCGCCCGGACCGGCGCGGCGCTTCCACCGGATGGATTCAAGCCACCGCTTCGATCGGGCTGATCGGGGCGCTGGCGGTGGTGCTGGGAACGCGCGCCTTCCTGGGCGAAGAAGCGTTCCGCGCCTGGGGCTGGCGAATTCCCTTCATCGTTTCGATCGGCCTGCTGGCGGTTTCGGTCTGGATCCGGATGCAGCTGGAGGAAAGCCCTGCGTTCAAGAAGCTGCAGCAGGAGGGCAAGGTCTCCAAGCGCGCTTATGCCGAGAGCTTCTTTGAGTGGCGCAACGCCAAGATCGTGTTGCTGGCGCTGTTCGGCGTGATGATGGCGCAAGGCGTGGTTTGGTACACCGCGCACTTCTATTCGCAATTCTATCTCGAGCGCATTCTCAAGATAGATAGCCAGAGCGTGAACCTGATCATGATAACGGTGGTGCTGATTTCAGCGCCGCTCTATCTGTTCTTCGCGCGGCTCTCCGACACGGTGGGCCGCAAGCCAGTGATGCTGTTCGGCATGCTGCTGATGCTGGCGCTTTATTTCCCCGGCTTTCACTACATCACCCAGGCTGGCAATCCCGCGCTGGCGGAAGCGAGCGAGCGTACGCCGGTGACGGTGATCGCCGATCCGGCCGATTGCACCTTCCAGCTCGACCTCACCGGCGGCGCGCAGCAATTCTCCTCCTCCTGCGACATCGCCAAGGGCGCGCTCTCCAACGCCGGCGTGGCTTACGAGACCATCGCCGGCGAACCAGGACAGATCGCGCGCATCCGCATCGGCGACAACATCGAGGTTGAAGGCGTGAGCGCGGTTGGCCAATCGCTTTCGGAAATTCGCGCCACACGGACCGCGTTCGCCGAGCGCCTGCGCGGCGCGTTGACCGAAGCGGGCTATCCCACCGCCGCGCCGGGGCCGATGCAGAATTGGAGCGTGGCGGAGGTTTCGCGCGTGTTCGCGGAAAAATGGGGCGTCATCGCCATGATGGCGCTGTTCATCGTGGCGGCGACGGCGCTTTACGGGCCGCAGGCGGCCGCCCTGGTAGAGCTGTTCCCTACCCGCATCCGCTACACAGCGATGAGCTTCCCCTACCATGTCGGCACAGGCTGGTTCGGCGGGCTGCTGCCGGCGATCGTGTTCGCGATCAACACGGCGACGGGCTCCATCTATATGGGACTTTGGTTCCCGGCGATCGTGACGGCGCTGGCGGCGCTGGTGACGTTCCTGTTCTGGCCTGAGACGAAGGACCGGGACATTCACGTTTAAGGGTTGGGCGGCTACAGGCGATCGTAGTTTTCACGCATTCACCAGCTTTCTGAACGAGAGCTTAAACCAACGCGTGCATAGTGCTTTGCATGACGGCGATCCCCCACGCCGCTATGGCCCTCACCAGCGCCCTTGGCCGCTTCGAGCACTCAAGTCTCCAATTGCTCGAAGCGGCCACTGGCGGCGGCGACGGCGACCTAGGCGCAGCGCTGGCCGGCATGACGGCGGCGAAGACTCAGTTCAAAGTTGGTGTCGCGGTGATCCGTTTTTCCGAGCAGATGTGGGACGCGCTGATCGAACTGGCGCAGGAGCCCCAGCGCTGAGGGCGCGCGATTGATTCGGCGGCGAACTGCACGCCCGCCGCGCGCGGCGCGTTAACCACCCTTCCCGGCTCGCCGGCAATCCCCTACATCAAAGCGCTCTCTTGGGGATTGCCTGCATGGATTGGGATCTTACGCCGCTGCTGACCGACCCGGGCGCGTGGGCGGCGTTGATTACGTTGATCGTCATGGAGGTCGTGCTTGGCATCGACAACCTGATCTTCATCTCCATCCTCACCAACAAGCTTCCCGAGCACCAACGCCATAGCGCGCGGCGCATAGGCATCGGCCTGGCGCTGGTGATGCGGCTGGGATTGCTTTCCACCATCGCCATCATCGTGACGCTGACAGCGCCGATCTTCGATCTCGGCGTTACCGGGGCGCCGGATTCCCACGGCGTGCCTTCGTTCGAGACGGCGTTTTCCTGGCGCGACCTGATCTTGATCGCGGGCGGGCTGTTCCTGGTCTGGAAGGCGACCAAGGAAATCCACCACAATGTCGACCCGACGCCAACGCAGCACGTGCTGAACAAGAAGGCCGTGGTGGTGAACAATTTCGGCACGACGATCTTTCAGATCATCCTGCTCGATCTCGTGTTCTCGATTGACTCGATCCTGACCGCCGTGGGCATGACCGACCATGTGGCGATCATGGTGATTGCGGTGATCGTGGCGGTGACGGTGATGCTGCTGGCGGCTGATCCGGTGGGCGATTTCATTCACAAGAACCCCACCGTCGTCATGCTTGCGCTGGGCTTCCTGCTGATGATCGGCATGGTGCTGATCGCGGAAGGCTTCGGCGTGCATGTGCCGAAGGGCTACATTTATGCGGCGATGGCGTTCTCCGCCCTGGTCGAAGGGCTGAACATCATGTCGCGCAACGCCGCCAAGAAGCGCTTGGCCGAAAAGACGCCGCAAGGAGATGGGCATGCGTGAGTGGGTCATGGCCGCGGCGCTGCTGCTGGGCGCGTGCGCGGCGCCGGCGGGGCCGGCTGTTTCCGCCTCGCTGACGGCGGCGGATGCCTCCACAACGCTGCTGGTTGGCGAACGGCTGACGATGGAAACACGGCATCCGCCAACGCCGGAAGGCAGCGATCCGCTGGTTGTACTGACGCTGCGCCACGAAGATGGGCGCACCCTCACGTTCAATTCGGCCAATCACGCGCCGCACCATGTGATGGCGCAACGCCCCGGCGGCGCGCTGGCGCAGATCATGGGTCTGTTCGGCGAAGAAGCGCCCTCGCTTTACAGCGCGACTGAACGCGACGGCGCGCCGTTCCTTTGCGGGCCGGAAGGGCCAGTGGCGCTGGGACTTTACGAGACCGCCGCTGGGCAAATCCAGATTGTGGGCCTGCGCCAGGAAATCCGCTTCGAGACGCGCCCGGACGGAACGGAAGAAGCCCTTCCCTACAGCCCCGATCAAGTGTGCGCGCGCTTGCGATTCCAACGCGGCTGACGCCAACGCGCCCTGGCGCCGAACACGGACATTCCTAGTGCGCGATCTCACACAAGGCTCGATCACCGGCCATCTGCTCAGCATGGCCGGTTTCATCGCCGTAGGCCTGATTTTTCAGACGATGTATTTCATCGTCGACCTCTATTTCGTCTCGCGGCTGGGCAATGCGGCGGTGGCGGGCGTGAGCGCGGCAGGGAACGAGTTCTTCCTGGCGCTGGCGGCGGCGCAGCTGATCGGCATTGGCGTGATGGCGCTGGTGTCGCAGGCGATGGGGCGCAAGGAAAGCGGCGAAGCCAATCTGTTCGCCGATCAGGCGCTTTCGATGTCGCTGATGTTTTCGGCGTTGATGGGCGTGCTGGGCTACGGCTTCGGTGGGATGTTTCTGGATGCGCTGACGGCGGACGCCGAAAGCGCCGCGCTGGGGCGCGCCTATCTTTACGCGTTCATCCCCAATTTGATGGTGATGTTTCCCGCCAACACCATGTTCGCGGCGCTGCGCGGGGCGGGCGTGGTGATGCCGGCGATGGTGCTGCAGACGATCACGCTGGTGCTGAATGCAGTGCTGGCGCCAGTGCTGATCGCGGGCTGGGGCACAGGGGTTGCGCTGGGCGCGGCCGGCGCGGGATTGGCGAGTTCAATCGCGGCGGGCGTGGGTATCGTGGCGCTGGTGATCGTGTTTCCGCGCGTGCAGCAAGTGATGCGGCTGCGCTGGCTGGCGCTGAAGCCGCGCTTTGCCGTGTGGGCGCGCATCGCTTTCATCGGCTTGCCCAGCGCGCTTGAGTTCTTGCTGATGTTTGTGATCTTCGGCGTGATCTATTTCGCCATTCGCGATTTCGGCGCCAGCGCGCAGGCAGGCTTCGGTATTGGCGGGCGGATCATGCAATCGATCTTCCTGCCGGCGATGGCGGTGGCTTTCGCAGCCGCGCCAATCGCCGGGCAGAATTTCGGCGCCGGCGCCTATGGGCGCGTGCGGGAGACCTTTCGCCAAACAGCGCTGATCGGCTCAGGTATCATGATCACGCTCTCGATACTGTGCCACGTGGCGCCGGCTCTGCTGGCGCGCCCGTTCACCGACGATCCTGAAGTGATCGCGGTGACGACCGACTATCTGCAGATCACCTCGTGGAATTTCGTCGCCAGCGGCATCGTCATGGCGGCTTCAAGCTTGTTTCAGGGCATGGGCGATACGCGCCCTTCCCTGCTGGCGAGCGCGTCGCGCCTGTTCACGGTCGCGCTGCCGGCGGCGTGGCTTTCGTTTCAGCCCTGGATGGAGCTGAAGCAT
>JAEUMU010000223.1 GCA_016791325.1 Hyphomonadaceae bacterium | reverse complement strand
AGCCGCCTGCCCCCCAAGCGGCTGGCCTTGCCCGCCCTTAGGTGGTGCGTTGCGCGCGATCTTTTTCGTTCGCGCCTCGAATGGATTCGCGCGCCGCTTCCCATTGCGCCTCGTCCCATTCGCTCAGGCGATGGAAGCTGCCGCCGTTCATCAGGTGCTGGCCACCGTCAATGGCGATGGTCTGGCCGTTGATGAAGTCCGCGCCGCGCGCCATCAGCAGAACCGCGAGATTGCACAGCTCATGCATTTCCCCAACCCGCGCCAGTAGCGAAGGATTCGCGGCGCTCGCTGCCGATTCCACCGCGCTCACGCCCGGGGCCAGCCGCTCCCACGCGCCCTTGGTGGGAAACGGGCCTGGCGCAATCGCGTTGAAACGAATGCCGAAGCGGCCCCACTCAACCGCCAGCGACTCCGTCATCGCCTTAATGCCCGCTTTGGACATGGACGAGGGCACCGTGAACGGCCCCCCGGTCCAGACCCAAGTGGTGACGATTGAACACACACTGCCCTTCTTCTTCTCCGCGATCCAGCGCTTGCCGATCTCCTGCGTAACGTAGAACGAGCCGCGGAAAACAATGTTGGCGATAGCGTCAAACCCACGCGGTGAGAGATCCTCCGTGCGCGAGATGAAGTTGCCGGCCGCGTTATTCATGAGGCCCGTCAGCGCGCCACCGGTCGACCAGATTTGCTCCACCATTTCCCGCACCGCCTCGGCGCTGCGGATATCGCAGGCGATGGGGCGCACCACGCCGCCATGAGCGGCCATGATTTCGTCAGCGGTCTGCTGCAGCACCTCGCCGCGCCGCCCGCAGATGTAAACCTCCGCGCCAAGCTTCGCGAAAGCCTCGCTCATCTCGCGTCCAAGGCCGGTACCGCCGCCCGTGACAAGAATGCGCTCACCGGCCATCAGGCCCTGCTTGAACATCAGTTTTGCGGCGTCCATCGGCCTATGCTCCATTTCAATACCATCGGTATCCAAAACTACCCCGCGCAATAAGTCTAGCCGTCGCTTGGGCCTTCCGTTACTGCCCCCTTTGCGCTTCATTAGCCGCCTTGGATTTGGGGAGGTGGCCAATGCCGCATGTTGTTGCGCGCGCGCTCAGCGCGCTGGCGATCCTTGCATGCGCTTCCAGCGCCGCCGCGCAAGAGGATCGCGATCCGAATTTCGGCCGCGGCGAGCGCGTCTCCGGCGAGAGTTTCGCCACCCGCTCTCCAGTGATCGCGCCCCACGGCGCCGCAGCGACCGCTCACCCACTGGCGACGCAGACTGCGATCGACATTCTGCGCGCCGGCGGCAGCGCGATTGACGCCGCCATCGCCGCCAACGCCATGCTCGGCCTCGTCGAGCCCACGGGCAACGGCATTGGCGGCGACATTTTCGTGATCGTCTGGGATCCGGCCTCCCAGCGCCTCTACGGCTATAATGGCTCTGGCCGCACGCCCCAGGGGATGTCTCTGGCGCAGATGCGCCGCGAAGCACGCCGGCGCGGCAATCCGGCCGCAGTGCCAAGCTTCGGCGCCGCCAGCGTGAGCGTGCCCGGCACGGTGGACGGCTGGTTCGCGTTGCATGAACGCTTCGGGCGTTTGCCGATGGCGCAGCTTCTGGCGCCCACCGTGCAATATGCGCGCGAGGGCGCGCCCATTCCGCAAACCATTGCAATGTATTGGGCCAACAATCGCCGCCGCCTTGAAACCGAGTATGCGGCGGGCCGTCTGCAAGAGGTGCAAAACGCGCGCGATCTCTATTTCTGCCAGGAGAATTGCGCGCCAAACCGTCAAATGCCGGACGGCCACGGCCTGTTCGCCAACCCCGATCTCGCCAACACGCTTGAGCTGATAGGCCGCGAGGGACGCGACGCCTATTATCGCGGCCCCGTCGCCCGCACGATCGACGCTTATATGCGCCGCATCGGCGGCTGGCTGCGCTATGACGATCTCGCGCGTCATCAGGGCGAGTGGGTTGATCCCGTTTGCGTCCCCTACCGCGACGTAGAGGTGTGCGAGTTGCCGCCCAACAGCCAAGGCGTGGTAGCGCTGCAGACACTGCGCATCCTTGAGGGCTTCAATTTGCGCGAGATGGGCTTTCTTTCCATTGACTCCCTCCATGTGCAAATCGAAGCCACGCGCCTGGCGTTCGCCGATCGGGCGCACTTCTACGGCGACCCCGCCTTCACCCATTTCGACGTGCGCCGCCTGTTGACCGATGAATACACCGCCGAACGTCGCGCCATGATTTCCCTGACCAGCGCGATGCCTCCGCCGCCGCATGCAGAACTGCGCCTCGATGGCGACACCACCTACCTCACCACCGCCGATTCCAGCGGCATGATGGTTTCGCTCATCCAGTCCAATTATCGCGGCATGGGCTCGGGGCTCGTGCCCGATGGCTTGGGCTTCATGCTGCAAGATCGCGCCGAACTGTTCTCTCTCGAAAGCGGGCATCCAAACGTCTACGCGCCCGGCCGGCGGCCATTCCAAACCATCATTCCCGCCTTCGCTCTTCGCGACGGCCAGCCCTGGCTATCTTTCGGTGTGATGGGCGGCGATATGCAGCCGCAAGGGCACGTGCAGATCATCGTCAATCTGGTCGATTACGGCCTCGACCTGCAGGCCGCGGGCGATGCGGCGCGCTATCGCTTCTATGGCGGTGCAGAGCCCACCGGCGAAGAACCCGATGGCGTCGGCTTCGTGGCGATGGAGAATGGCGTGCCGCCGGCGGTGCGCGCCGAACTGGAACGCCGCGGCCATCGTATCCGCCCCGCCGATGGCTCATTCGGCGGCTATCAGGCAATCATGCGTCATCCCACCGGCGTCTATGAAGCCGCAACGGAAATGCGAAAGGACGGCAGCGCAGGCGGCTATTGATGCGGGCGTTCGCCGCTCTCCTGCTGGCTCTGCTCGCCGCCTGCGGCCCGCAGCTGGGCGAGTTGGAGGCAGGGGAATCCGGCCGTGTCACTCGCGCCATGAACGGCGACACGCTCGAGCTCGACTCCGGCCTGCGCATTTTCCTCGCCGAGATCGACGCCCGCGGGGCCAACAGCCCTACGCAGCGCAGGCGCAGGCGGAGCTTGAGGCGCTCGCGCTGCATCGCGAGGTGCTGCTGGCATATGGCGGCGCACGGCGCTGGGTTGGCCGCCCACGCGAAGGCGAGGAAAGCGCGCCCGAAGCTGCAATCGCACACGTCTTCGTCAAGAGCGAAGGCGGCGGGTGGTCATGGCTGCAGCACGACTTGGTATCACGCGGCGCCGCCTACGTCCGCCCACGTGCCAACAACCACGCCCGCAGCGCGGAACTGGCGCAGCTCGAAGCGGCGGCGCGCGCGAATGGGCGCGGCCTTTGGGGGCGGCGTGAGTATCGCGCCATGAGCCCCAGCAGCGCCGCCGCCGCTGCTCTCGCCGCCAACGTCAACTGCCTGCGCGGCGATGCGCCCTACCGAATTGTTGAGGGCCGCATCAACGAAGCGCGTTCGTTTGAACGGCGCGCTGCGCTTACGATGGAAGGCGCCACGCAGGAGCCCCCCTTCGCCATCGTCGTCTTCGGTGAGAACTACGCCAGCTGGAGCGGCCCGCCGCTTGCCTCGCTCAACGGCGTTCGCGTGCGGGCGCGCGGTGCGCTCGGCGCCTTTCGCAATGCGCCCCAGCTCTGTCTGGAGCACGCCAGCCAGCTTGAAATTCTGGCCGAGTGAAGCATTAGCCCACGTAACCCGCAGCCACCGGATCACCCACGCGCGCCTCCAGCGCCCGCTTCAGCTTCGCCAACGCGTTGCCCTCGATCTGGCGCACGCGCTCCTTGGAAATGCCCAGCCGCTCTCCCAGCGCCTCGAGCGTCACCGCTTCATCCTCCAGCTTGCGTTCGCGAATAATGATGCGCTCGCGCTCGGAAAGATCGCGCAAGGCGTCGCGCACCAATTCGGCGCGCGCATCGCCATCGTGCGCGTGCATTACCAGCGCTTCGGGATCCGCGCTCTCATCGGCCAACAAATCCTGCCATTCGCCCTCACCGTCCTCAGCCAGCGGTGCGTTGAGCGAACGATCCGACGCCGCGAGCCGCGCCGCCATGGCCTCCACGTCGCGCTCGCCGACGCCCAGCATGCGCGCGATGTGAGCGCAACTGGACGGAGAAATCGCGCCTTCGCCGACATCGTCGATCTTAGCGCGCAGCCGCCTCAGATTGAAAAACAGCGCCTTTTGCGCGCTGGTGGTGCCGGTGCGCACGATTGACCAGTTGCGAAGCACGAAATCCTGGATCGACGAGCGAATCCACCAAGAAGCGTAGGTGGAAAACCGCACCTCGCGCTCCGGCTCAAACCGCGCCGCCGCCTGCATCAGGCCGACATTGCCCTCCTGCACCAAATCGCTCATCGGCAAGCCGTAATGGCGGAACCGCGCCGCCATGGCGACCACGAGGCGCAGATATGCGGTCGTCAGGCTGTGCAGGGCGCGCTCGTCTCCATCTTCGCGCCAGCGGCGGGCCAGCTCCCTTTCCCGATCCGCGGCCAGCAGCGGTGCTCGCATCGCCTGGCGTAGATAACGCTGCGCGCCACGCTGAAGCTCTGAGGTTTCGCTGATAGCCATGGACCGCCTCTGCACGTGCGAGCACCATTTGCCCGCCCTTATGTTACGCACCGGCGTGACAGCGGTTCTTGCGCCGCCTGCCGCAATGCGGCGCCAGTCCATCACGAACGCGTGAGGCGCGCGTTTGTGCCGGGGGCGCAAGCACGCAAAAGGGCCGGACTTTCGCCCGGCCCTTGCTCAGTATCTGCTTCGGCGCGTCTTAAGCGGCGGCGGCCTGCTTCTTCGAGGCCAGCGAAGCGGAAAGCTTCGTCAACGCGTCTTCACGCCCGATCTTTTGCACAGCCGCCAGTTCGCGGGCCATCCGGTCCAGCGCGCTCTCATAGAGTTGGCGCTCCGAATAGGATTGCTCCGGCTGGTCGGACGCACGGTGCAGGTCGCGCACCACTTCCGCGATCGAGACGAGATCGCCCGAATTGATCTTCGCTTCGTATTCCTGGGCGCGGCGGCTCCACATCGTACGCTTGATACGCGCCCGGCCCTGCAGCGTCTTCATGGCTTCGTTCACCACGTCGGCCGAGGCCAAAGGGCGCATGCCGCAGGAGCGGGCCTTAGTTGTTGGAACCCGCAGCGTCATCTTGTCCTGTTCGAAAGAGATGACGAACACGTCCAGATCAATCCCGGCGACCGATTGCTTCTCTACCCCCATCACGCGCCCAACGCCGTGCGCCGGATACACGATGTGGTCACCCGGGCGGAAAGCGGTAGGCATCGAGGACGTTTGCATTCGGCAGCTCCGTTTTTTGTTTGGAGCAGCCAGGATCACTCTACGTCACGCAAAGTCGCACAGGGGAACAACGGATGGTGGGGCCATCCGTGGCCTTTTTACCCCCTGCGCGTGCAAAACTGCGCGATTTTGAAGTCCGGCTGCCGGGTGCGGCGGATCGCACCCTGATTTCTAGACGAACCTATACCACAGTTTAGCCGGTTTCGGAAGCGCCGGGGCGCCGCAAGATTACTCGCCGCTGCCAGGTTCCGTGCTGAAGTATTTCTCGAATTTGCCTTTTTCGTCCTTGAACGCGTCTGCATCGGCAGGCGGCGTGCCCTTTACGGTAATATTGGGCCATATCTTGGCGAACTCGGTATTCACCTTGAGCCACCTGCCGTCTGGCTCATCCATCGAATCCGGCTTGATGGCGTCCACGGGGCACTCGGGCTCGCACACGCCGCAATCGATGCACTCGTCCGGATGGATGACGAGGAAGTTTTCCCCCTCATAGAAGCAGTCGACCGGGCAGACCTCGACGCAATCCATGTATTTGCAGCGCACGCAGGCGTCGGTGACGATGTAGGTCATAGTCCGTGGGTTCCAGTTTCGCCGGGCTCAGATGACGGCCGCTCAGGCGAGCGTCAAGGCGGCAAATCCCCCTCCTGGTCGCGATAGGACAGCCGCGCCTCCGCCGCCGGCCCTCTCCGAGTAGGCAGCGCCATCACTTCCAGCGTGCGCACCCGGCCGCCTAGGGCAAACACCAGCGCGTCCCCGCACGCCACCTCGGCCGAGGGCTTCTCCAGCCGCCGCGCCTGGCCGCCATGCACCAGCCGCACCCCGCCCTCGGCCACCATCCGCGCCGCCGCGGCGCGGGTCTTCAAGAGGCGTGTGCGAAACAGCCAAACATCGACGCGCTGGCGGGGCGGTGTGCTCATGCGCTGTTGCGCCGGCGCCGGCGGGGCGGCGCGGGCGGCGAAGGCGGGATTAGCTCCGCCAGCGCCGCGAATGGACTATCTCCAGCGGCCCGGCGCGCCCGCGCAGGGCGCGCGGCCTGCGCGCGCCAGCGGGCGATCTCACCCTCGCCGCGCCGATACCCCAGCGCAGTCAGCACGCCCTCAAGTTCCCGCACCGGGCGGGCCATGATGCGGGCCAGCGCCGCGTCCGGTGGTTGCTCGGCGCCCTCCACCGCGGCCGCCAGGCGCTCGATGATGTCGAACCGCACCGCCAGTCGCCCGCACGCGCCATAGCCCGCCGCAGCCAATTCTCGCGCCGTGCGCGCCTCGTCCAGCGCCACCGCAAGCGCGCCCGCGCGCGGCAGGAACACACCGCGCCCTGTCGGCGCCTCTCCCGCACGCGTCAGCACCGCGAGTGTCTCGGCCGCACGAGGGCGCACCAGCGCCGGCATGAAAATGTGATGACGCCCGATCCGCACACCCAGCCGCGCCAAAGCCGCGCGCGCCGGGCTGCTGAGGTGGCTAAGGTCAGCGCCGGTTCGCTTCAACGCGCCGGCATTCTCAATCAAGCGAAACGCCAATCCGCGCGCTTCCGCTGGCAGGCGCCCTTCGCGCCAGGCGCTCTCCAACGCCAGGAGGGGCCGCAGATCAGCGCCCACCTTCCGCGCCAACCAATATTCCAAACGCTCCCGCGCGGCCGCACGCTGCGTTTCCGCTGAGCCCTCAGCGCCGATCAATTCAAGGCGCGGCGCCAGCAACGGCGCGCCGCGCACTAGGCGCGCCACGCCCGCGCCGTCAAATTTCAACCGCCCATCGCGCGTCAGCGTGATTTCGCCTTCGTCCGCGTTGGCGACGCGCGCCAGCCGCCGCGCCAATTCAGGCTTGAGCGCCCGCATCGCCGCATTGCGCACAGCGCGCCCTTCCAAGCCTTGCGATACGCGTGGATCGGGCCTGAACTCCAACCCCTCCAGCGCGCCCACATAATGGCCTTCCACCGTCACTTCACCTTCCGGCGAAACGCCGGCGAGCATCGCATCCTCCCGTCGCAGCCCCTTGAGCAACGCACTGGTGCGGCGGTCGATGAAGCGTTGGGTTAGCGCGTCGTGCAGCGCGTCGGAAAGCTTATCCTCAACTTCGCGCGTGCGCGCGCGCCAGTGCTCCGCGTCCTCCAACCAATCCGGCCGGCTGGCGGCGTAGGTCCAGGTTCGAATATGCGCAAGCCGCTGCTGCAGCGCATCGAGATCGCCACCGGGCCGGTCGAGCCTATTCACTTCCGCGGCGATCCATTCGTGCGGCAAGCGCGCCTGCGGCCCCAGCAAATGATGTGCGATGCGTCCGGCGAGGCGCGCGTGCTCATCCGGTGATGATTTGCGGAAATCCGGCAGCTGGCAGGCGTCCCACAGTCTTCGCACCGCGCCGGGCGTGCGTGCGCGCGCCATGGTCTCAGCGTCTTCAGTCAGCCGCTTCAGCACCATTTCGTCATCTGCGCCGCGCACCCGGTGCAGTCCGCGCTGCTCCGGCGGCAGCTCCAAAGACGCAATCAACGCGCCGACGCTCTGGAAGCTGAGCTCGCGGTTGCGCCACAGTAGCGCCTCCACCGGCTCAAACTCGTGGTTTTCGACGCGCGCGATCACCTCCCCCTCAAAAGGCGCGCACTCGCCCGTTTCGCCAAACGCGCCGTCGCGGGTGAAACGCCCGGCGCGGCCCGCGATTTGCGCGATCTCATCGGCGCGCAAATCGCGCCACTGGTGACCGTCGAACTTGCGGCGGGAGGCGAACGCGACATGATCGACGTCCATGTTCAGCCCCATGCCGATGGCGTCGGTGGCGACGAGGAAGTCCACCTCCCCGCTCTGATAGAGCTCGACTTGCGCATTTCTGGTGCGCGGGCTGAGCGCGCCCATCACCACCGCCGCGCCGCCGCGATGGCGGCGGAGCAATTCGGCGATCGCGTACACTTCCTCCGCGCTGAACGCGACTACCGCCGTGCGCTTGGCCAGCTTGGTGATCTTGCGATGCCCCACATAGGAGAGTGTCGAAAGCCGTTCGCGCCGGATGATTTCCGCTTGCGGCAACAGCGCGCGCACCATCGGGCGCATGGTGTCGGAGCCCAGCAACATAGTCTCGCCATAACCACGCGCATGCAGCAGGCGCTCGGTGAACACATGCCCGCGGTCTGGATCGCGCGCGACCTGGATTTCGTCCACGGCCACGAACTCTGCGCCGCGATCGAGCGGCATGGCCTCCACGGTGCAGACGAAATAGCGCGCGCCTTCCGGGACGATCTTCTCTTCGCCGGTGATCAGCGCCGCGGCCGCCTCGCCCTTGGCCGCGACCACGCGGTCATACACTTCCCGCGCCAGCAGCCTGAGCGGCAGGCCAATCAAGCCCGAACCATGCGCGAGCATGCGTTCGATGGCGAGGTGGGTTTTGCCGGTATTGGTCGGGCCAAGCACGGCCCGGAGCTGTGGGCGCGCCGCCATGCCCCGACGATGGGCGCCGCCTAAGGCGTTTTCAAGCCGAGGCCCTGCGGGGGATCACCGGTGAGTAATCGCGAGGAAAAACGGTGGGCGGAAGGGAACAAGAACGAATCACTCGCGAATCGCTGTGTTTGATTCGTTCTTGACTCGTTCACCGCTAAGTCTTGTGGTTAATACTTAAGTAACACACAAGACTGCGCCAGGACTATCAGCGCAGCCGTTCTCCATTGATGGTCAGCCGCCGCGCCTCCAGGCGCGCCACGCCCACATCGTCAGTCGGCATTTCGATCACGATTGGCGCGTAGAGGCCCGAAGCCGTGCGTGCGAACAGGAAACTCAGCGTCTCGGTGGTTTGAGGGTCGGAAAAGCCGGCGATCGGGCGAAACTCCACCCGGCAGCGCAACGCTTGGCCGCGATATGCCGGCGTATTGACGTTCACTTGGCCGTTCGGCGTCAGTACGAAATCGAACCGCGAGCGGCCGTCCATGTAAACGGGAATGGTGCGCCGGCAAGGATCGCCCGAAGCCGTGATCATGCTCGCGATAGCGGTAATCTGGTCCACCGAGCCGCGCCGCTGCGCCTGGGTCGCGGGCGGGTTGCCCATGCCCATGGCCGGTTCCGCCGTGGTGACGGCATCTGTCGCGCTGAACGTGGTGCGCACGACGCGGTCGCGCCGGCCGCCGCGGTGGGTGTACGCCGCCGGCTGCAGCGCGCCATTGGCGGCGACGGCCCCGCGGACAGAATAATCATAGTCCTGTCGGTCGCCCATGAGCGTGCGGGCGAGGCCCGAAAGCCGGCGTGAGGCGCTGGCCTCGTAAGCCGCGTCGGTCTGGGAAAAGCGGTAGGTGAACTCGCCGGCCTGGATGCCTCTTGCATAGACCGCGTAGGTTCCGTGGAACTGGCGGCTAGCGCCCTGCCCCTGGGCGGCCGCGCTCCCGGCCAGGGCGGCGAGTCCAATCCCAAACAAGGCGGCGACGATCTTCTTCATGGCGGCGGCTCTCACTGAAAGTCGGGGCCTATCTAGGCGGCGGGGCGTGATCCAGAGATGAACCAAATGGGGCTGTTTAAGGGAAGGCCAAGCGCCAGCCTCATTCAGACCACCCGGGAAGCCCAGGTGTCCTTGACCCCGCCCTGGCCTTCGCGTATGCGTCCGCCCTTCGTTTTTCGCCTCAAACAGAGCGTTCATCCCATGTCCCGCCGTTGCGAGCTGACGGGCGTTAATCGCCAGATCGGCCATAAGGTCAGCCACTCCAACATCAAGACCAAGCGCGAGTTCAAGCCGAACCTCGTGGACGTCACGCTCGCCAGCGACGCGCTCGGGCGCGAATACAAGCTGCGCATCACTGCGGCAGCCCTGCGCACGGTCGATCATCGCGGCGGGCTGGACGGCTTTCTGCTGAAGGCTGACGAGGCCGAGCTTTCCGCGCGCGCGGCCAAGATCCGCCGCGATCTCAAGAAGAAGCTCGCCACCGCCGCCGCCTAATCGGCACGCGGCTCAATCACATCAAAGGCGTAAAGCAGCGTGCGTTGGCGCGCGCTAAAATTATCGTCTGAGACAATGTAAAGGCGCGTACCGCCATCGGCGGTGCGCACCGCGGCGATGCCCTCGAAATTGTCCACCGGCATGGGCGGCGCCAACGTCGCCCATTCCTCGCCGGCGACCTCGGCATCCGCGCGCAATGCATCGGCGGCGATGCGCACGATGCGCGCCCGCGCGCCAATCACCGGCGCATAGAAACGCTGCAACGCCACGAATCCGCCATCGGGCAAGCGATCGAGGCTGGTCAGCGAATATCCCACCGGCAGCCGCAACCGCGCCAGCGGCGGCGCGGGCTCAGCCGCGCTTAACGCGACACGCCATAGCGGAGTTGTGCCGCCGCCCCCTTCCGCGCCAACAATCAGCGCGCGGTCTTCATCCGCCGCCATCGCTTCCAATCCGGCGTTCGGCGGCAGGCGGCGCACCTCCGCCAAGCGCGGGCCTCGCTGCGCTGCGCCGAAGGGGCCGTCACGGTTCAGATCATAGATGCGAATGCTTTGTGTCTGCTCGAACGCCACCGCAAAGCGCCCATCCGGCAAATGCGCCAACGCTTCGGCGTCGCCGGCGCGCTTGTTGGCGAACGGTTCGCCGGTTTCATCGCGCATCAGCGCCATGCGTGCATGCGCCAGGCCGATCAGCGCGCCGGCCTCATCCAGCATCAACTGCGCCTCGAACCAGGCGCCATCGTCAGACACCGCAACCAATTCGCCTTCGCCGACGATCTCCAGGCCGGAAAGGCCTCCGAACGCCACATCGCTAGAGCTGAGCGCCAAGCCGCCGCGAAAGCGCAGCCGCCCCGTCTCCGCCACGCCGAGCTCAACCAGCGTCGTCTCGATCGCCACTGCGCGCCATTGATCAACTATCGGCGCCTGCGCCGCCGAAGGCGCGCACGCGCTCAGCAGCGCGGCGCACAAAGCGAGCGCCAGCCCCCTCACGCCGAAACCGCAGCCCGCAGGCGGCTTTCGCGCGGGCTGCGCGGCGGGCGGGGCGCGTCATCCGGCGCGGGCTCATCGAACAGTTCGGCGAGCTTCTCGGTCATCGCGCCGCCCAATTGCTCGGCATCGGTTATGGTGACGGCGCGGTGATAATAACGCGTCACATCGTGGCCGATGCCGATGGCGATCAGCTCGACCGGGGAGCGCGCCTCGATCCAATGGATCACAGCGCGCAGATGCCGCTCAAGGTAATTGCCGGGATTGGCCGAGAGCGTGCTGTCATCCACCGGCGCGCCATCTGAAATCACCATCAGGATGCGGCGTTGTTCTTGGCGGCCCAGCAAGCGGTCATGCGCCCACATCAGCGCCTCGCCGTCGATATTTTCTTTCAGCAGCCCTTCGCGCATCATCAAGCCAAGATTGCGTCGCGCCCGCCGCCACGGCGCATCGGCGGCCTTGTAAATAACGTGGCGCAGATCGTTCAGCCGCCCCGGTTGCGGCGGACGCCCGGTGGCAAGCCAATCCTCTTTCGATTTTCCGCCCTTCCACGCGCGCGTGGTGAAGCCCAAAATCTCCACCTTCACACCGCAGCGCTCAAGCGTACGCGCCAAAATGTCGGCGCACAGCGCCGCCACCATGATCGGTCGCCCGCGCATCGACCCCGAATTGTCCAACAGCAGCGTGACCACCGTATCCTTGAACGGCATGTCCTGTTCCTGCTTGAACGACAACGCCGACATCGGATCGATGATTACCCGCGTCAGTCGCGCCGTATCGAGCACGCCCTCTTCAAGATCGAAGCTCCAGGACCGGTTCTGCTGCGCCAACAGCCGTCGCTGCAGTCGAT
>JAEUMU010000209.1 GCA_016791325.1 Hyphomonadaceae bacterium | reverse complement strand
CGGGCGGTTTCGGTATCGCCCATGGCGTGGCCGCCATATTTCACCAGCACGGTTTCGCGATCATAGATCTGAATGAAGGGCAGCGCCTCGGCCAAGGTCTTGGCTTTGACGAGGCCGTCTTCCAATGCGGCGAGGCGGTCTTTGGGCGGGAGCTTGGTCACGCGCGGTTCCTAAGCGGTTCCGCGGCTCAGGCCAAGGCTGCGATTTCAGCCCGCAGCGTTTCAATCCCCAGCCCCGTTTCCGCCGACGTGGCGATGATATGGGGATGCGCGGCCGGATGCTTGGCGGTGGCCGCCTGGGTGGCGGCGATCATGTCGTCGACCTCGGTGGGCTTGAGCTTATCGGCCTTGGTCAGCACGATCTGATAGATCACCGCCGCCTTATCCAGAGCATCCATGACATCCTTGTCATGCGGCTTGAGGCCGTGGCGGCTGTCGATGAGCAGGATCACGCGCTTCAGCGACGGACGCCCGCGCAGGTAATCGCGCGTCAGCCCGGTCCAGCGCGCGATCTCGGTTTTCGGCGCCTTGGCGTAGCCGTAACCCGGCAGATCGACGATGCGCAGCACATCGCCCACGCGAAAGAAATTCAGCTCACGCGTGCGTCCGGGCTCGGTGGAGGCGCGCGCGAGTTTCAGCCGCCCCGTCAGCGCATTGATAAGCGAGGACTTGCCCACGTTGGAGCGCCCCGCGAAGGCGATCTCCGGCACGTTCGCATCCGGCAGCGTGCTCATAGAGACCACGCCCATCTCAAACGTCACCGGCCCCGCAAACAGCAGGCGCCCGGCTTCGATGGCTTCGGCGGTGTCTTCCTCGGGCGTCATAACAACCACTCCGTCATCGCGGGTCTCGCTGTGTTCGCCCGCGACGACGGGGAAATGTCAGTTCTTCGCTGGTTCGGAGCCGCCGAACCGCTTCTTCAAAAACTGATCCAGCTGCGTCTCCACACCCTGGCGGCGCATGATCACGTATTGCTGCAGGATCGACAGCGTATTCGACCATGTCCAGTAGATGACGAGGCCCGCGGGGAAGGCGGCGAACATCACCGTGAACAAGAGCGGCAGGAAGCGGAAAATCTGCGCCTGCATCGGATCGGTCGGCGGCGGCGAAAGCGCCTGCAGCGCCCACATCGAGACGCCGTAAAGAATCGGCCACGCCCCGATCAGCAGGAACGCCGGCACGTCGTAAGGCAGCAGGCCGAACAGGTTGAACAGCGAAGTCGGATCGCGCGCGGAGAGATCGTTGATCCAGCCATAGAACGGCGCATGGCGCATCTCGATGGTGACGGTGAGGGTTTTGTAGAGTGCGAAGAACACCGGGATCTGCAGCAGGATCGGCAAACAGCCCGAAACCGGATTGATCTTCTCGGTCTGGTAGAGACGCAGGATTTCCTGTTGCTGGCGCTGCTTATCGGCGGCGTAGCGCTCCTGGATTTCCTTCATCTTCGGCTGCAGGCCGCGCATCTTCGCCATCGCCTTGAACGAATGATAGACGAGCGGGAAGAGCAGGATCTTCACCACGATGGTGGTGAGCAGGATGCCCAGGCCGAAATTGCCGGCGAACTGCGCCAGGAAATGCAGCACCGCGAAGAACGGCCGTGTCAGAAACCAGAAATTGCCCCAGTCGATGGCGTCATCGAAGCGCGGCACATTGAGGTTTTCTTGATACGCGCGCAGCGTATCGAGCCGTTTGGCGCCGGCGAACAGGCGTTGGGTGTAGCTGATCTCACCCCCCGCCGGCGCTTCGCGCCACTGGCCGCGGTAGGCGGCGCGGTAATCGGTGTTGTTGTTGTCCATGCGGCTGTCGAAATACGCCGACACCCGCTCGTTCTGATCCGGCACGATGGCGGTCAGCCAATAGTGCTCGGTGATGCCGAACCAGCCGCCTTGGCCTTGCTGATCCTCGATGCGTTGATCATCGCCCACGCGCCCGCGCAGCCGGTTGCGCGCATGCTTTTCCGCATCCTGAAAGCGCACTTGCTGCAGGCTGTTGTTGGGGCCAAAAGCGCCGATCAAGCCTTGATGCACGATGGCGTTGTTGCGGAAATCTTCCGGCAGCCCTTGCCGGCGCACCGTCCCGAACGGACGCACCGAAACCGGCGCGCCATTTGCGTTGCGAACCGTGTCGGTGATGGTGAACATGTAGTCGCCATCAATCGAGATCGTGCGAGTGATGGTGACGCCGTTGCCGGCGTCTAGCGTCAGCGTCACCGGCGTTTCCGGCGTCAGACGCGCGGCTTCCTGCGCGGTCCAGCGGCTGAACGCATCGGCCAGTGTGGCGATGTTCTGTCCGTTTTGAATCTCCCAGCCGAAAAACGCGTCATGCCCGTGCGCGGTGTTGATCGGCTGCAGCAGCGTCACTTCCGGGCTCGAAGGGTCGATCGTGCGGTGATAGGCGACGAGGTTGAGATCGTCGATGCGCGCGCCTTCCAGCGAGATCGAGCCGTCCACCGAGGGCGTGTCGATTTGCACGCGCGCCGCCGCCGAAGCGCTCAGCACCTGTTCGCGCGAGGCGCTGGCCTGCTGTGGTGCGCCAACGGCTGTATCCACGCCGGCTTGGCCCTGCGCAGCCACCTGCGCTTCAATTCGCGCGCGCTCGGCCTCAGCCAAGCGCTCACGCTGGGGGCCGTTATAGAAGAACTCGAAGCCCATGAAGATCGCCAGCGAAAGCGCGATGGCGAGAAACACGTTCCGGGTTTCTTGGGGCCCCGGCCCACCTGGCTGCTGCATCGGAAATCAGTCGCTTTTTCTGGGCTTGGCCGGGCGGGGTGAAAGCTGTGACGCGCGCTGGCGCTGCCTCGACTCGGCGCCGGACGTAAGATCGGCGCGGAGCCTTATCAATGCGCTTCCAACATCGTCAAGCAACGCCGCCCAGTCTGCGTCCGGGGTGGATTGCCGCGCCACCAGCACATAATCCACCCCCGCCAGCCCGTGCAGGGCCAGAAGCTGGCGCGCCGCCTCGCGCAGCCGCCGCCGCGCCCGGTTGCGCACCACCGCCGGCCCGACCTTGCGGCTGGCGGTGAAACCCACGCCAATCGGCCCGTCTTCAGCCCGCCGCCGGGCCTCGATTGTGACGCTGGGGCGGCCCGCGCGCGCGCCGGCCCGCACGAACAGGAATTGGCCGCGTTTTCTCAGCTTCTGGATGGAAACCGCCATGGGCTCAGGGCAGTAAGCGAGCCAACCGGAAGGGCCAATAGAATTCTCAATCGCGCCAGGGCGCGAGCTTCAGCCGCCGACGGTTTGGAGGGGCCGATTAGGCCGAAAGGCGCTTGCGGCCCTTGGCGCGGCGGCGCGAAAGCACCTTCTGGCCGCCCTTGGTGGCCATGCGCGCGCGAAAACCATGGCGGCGCTTCCGCACGAGCCGGCTCGGCTGGTAGGTCCGCTTGGTGCTCACGACTGCCTCGATGCTCAAAAACGAAGGGGCGGGCATTACCCCAGGGGCCTGAAAGCGTCAAGCCGCGTCCGGGCCTGACGCATGAGAAAACATTCCCATTTGGCGCCCCTGCGCGGGACAGCCCCCGTCCGCATCGGCTAGGGCTTGTGGGCATGCCGCCGCCGCCGCCCGCGCCGCCTTCGCCGCTGCACCGCCTATGGCGGCGCGGGCGCGACTTTATCGACAGCCTGGCGGGGCGGCTGTTGGCGCTCACCGTGCTGGTTGTGGTGGCGGGGGAGGCGTTCGTGTTCGCCCCGGCGCTCTCCAGCTTCCACGAAAACTGGCTGCGCGAGCGCATGAACCTGGCCCAGATCGCCGCCTTGGCGCTCGAGGTGTCGCCCGATCTGCCGATTGCGGATTCGCTGCAATGGGAGCTGCTGTCCAACGCGGAGGTGCAGCGCGTCGCGTTGCAGCGTGAGGGCGAGCGCGTGTTGCTGCTGGAAGCCGCCAATCCCAGCGCCCCCGAAACGCTGATCACCTACGATTACACGCGCGCCACCGCGATGCAGCGCTTCGGCTGGGCGTTTGAAACCTTCTTTGCGCCGCCTGGGCGTGTGCTGCGCGTGCTGGCGCAACCGCGTTTCGAAAGCGGCGATTTCATCGAGATCGTTTTGAGCGAACAGCCGCTGCGCAACGCCATGCACCAATTCGCTGCGCGCTTTGCGCTCATTTCCACGATGATCCTCGTGGCCGCGGCTGCGCTGGTTTATGGCGCCTTGACGCTTCTATTCGTCGGCCCCATGCGCGATCTCACGCAGGCAATCGAGCGGTTCCGCGATCGGCCGGAGGATGTCTCCATCGCCTTTCCGCGCAGCCCGCGCAGCGATGAAATCGGCCGCGCCCAGCGCGCCGCCGCCGACATGGCCGAGCAAGTGCGCAATGCGCTGCGACAACGCGAGCGGCTGGCGGCCTTGGGCGCGGCGGTGGCGCGCATCGGCCACGATTTGCGCAACATGCTCTCAACGGCGCAATTGGTGGCCGATAGGCTGAGCCGTTCGGAAGACCCCGACGTGCGCCGCTCCGCCTCGCGCCTGGAACGCACGATCGATCGCGCCGCAGGGCTCGCCGCTTCGACGCTGAAATACGGGCGCGCCGATGAGAAGGCGCCGGAGCTGCAGCGTGTCGATATCGCCGCCATGGCGGAGGAGGCCGCCGCCGATGCGCTGGTCGGTTTCGATATGATCGATTGCCGCCTCGACATCGAACCCGGCCTCGCCGCGATCGCCGATCCCGAACATCTGACCCGCATCCTCGGCAATCTGGTGCGCAACGCCGCCCAGGCGATGCAGCACCACACGCGGCGCGACAAGCTATTGCTCATTCGCGCGCTGCGCATCGAAGGGCGCTGCGAAATCGAGGTGATCGATCACGGCCCCGGCGTGCGCGAAAGCTTGCGCGAGCGTTTGTTCGAGCCGTTCGTATCGGCGGCGCCCGAAGCGGGCGGCACAGGCCTTGGCCTGGCCATCGCGCGTGAGCTTACGCGCGCCATGGGCGGCGAACTGACACTCAAGCGCACCGGCGCGGAAGGCGCCACCTTTAGGATTGAACTTCCCGCCGCGTGAGCGCGTTGGGCAGAAGGAGAAGCGAACATGCGCGCAGCCCTGATCGGAATTCTCGCAATGCTCGGCGCTTGCGCCACAGCGGGCGGGGCCTTGCCCATGCCCCGCTACGCCGACGCCGCAAGCCGCGGCGCATTGGCGAGCGTGCTGGCGGGGCGGCCCAGTGAAGAGCAAGTACGTCTCACCACCGATAATTGGTCCTACGCGCTGGCGGATAGCCTTTCTTGCGGCGTTCCGATGCGCCAGGTGCTCGATGCGGGGCTCGTCGGCGCGCTGGAAATCAGCGCTATGAACGCGGCCGCGCACAATGGCGGCGAGCGTGAAATCCGCGCTGGCGCGCGCGCCTATCTCAGCGCCCTTGTCGGCCTGCTAACACAGCGCCGCGAAGCGCCTGCCGCGCAGCGTTGCCGCGCGCTGGAGGGCTGGGCGCCGCGCACCGCCGAAGCCGGCCGCGAAGCGGTCGCTCGCGCCCGCGCCAACGGCCTGATGGACGAAGAATACGGCCTGCTGTTCGATCTATTGGCGCGCTAGGGAATCGTCGCCGGCGCCGTCATCGCCTCGCCTGCCGGAGCGCTCCTCAAATCACAGCGGACGAACCGTGTTTCCCCAGCTTGGTCATCTACGTCGCCATAGCGATACGCCAACAAACCGCCGCGTGTTTGATAGTAAGCTGACACGCCGTTCGCGTCCTGCGTATGCAGCCATTGCTCGATCTCGCCCTGAATTGTCTCAGGCTGACCCGAGCCATCCGGGCCCAACAACGCCAACACATCGCCGGTGACGCGGACTTCGTAAGTCGAAGCCGGGGTCGCGCAGTTGCCCGTGCTCTCCAATCGCCACCGCCCAGCGAGGTTTGCCGCCATCTCGCTCACCCCTGGCGGCAAGTGTTCCGCGTCCGCGCCGCCGAGCAGCCGTGGCGCAAAGTAGGCGCTGGCGCCGGCAAGGCCCAGCGCCGCCACGGCGACCGCCGCGATCACCGCCGTTTGGCGTCGCGGCGGCGGAGTGTCCACGCTGCGCGTCGGCTGCGGAGTCGGCCGCGGCGTGGGAGGCGCCGCGCGCCGGCGCGCTTCTTCCGCCGCGCGGCGGCGCGCCTCATCATCTTCCGCTTTCTTGCGTGCGGCCTGCCATTCCTGCGCGAGCCGGCTTCGTTCTGCATCCAGGTGCAGCGCCTCCGCCTTCGCCCAGGCTTCTTCCGCGCAAGGGTCGGCGGGATATTTCGCAGCCCACTTCTTCCAATCCTCGGCGATCGGCGAACCCTGGATCAGCGCCAGTTCCGCCAGGCCAGGGCGCTCCAGCTTGCGGCCAATCGCGCCGAGAATTTTTTGCACGCCGCGATGCTGTGGTTCACCGGTCCAGTCGCTGATGTTCTCCGCGTGGAGCATGTTGAACGGCGGATCGAGCGTGCAGGTCTCGATCATGGTCTGGATAAGCGTTCCGCGTTTGCGCCCGACTTCCGCCTCGCCGCACACCCACACCGATTTCACCGCCGCCGGCGACCAGCACACCACTTGGGCGCGACATGAGTTGGCGACCTGCACGATCTCTTCCGTGAACGGGCGGTCCGGCGAAAGGCGCTCATCGAACCAGACCTCCACCTTCAGCAGGCGCAGCACATCCGCCAGAGGCCGCATCCGCTCGCGCTCTTCCTGCTTATACGAGATGAAAACGTCCACCATGCCCGCGCTCCCCGCTCAGGGCGTAGCACGCGCGGGGGGCGGGGGTGAAGGCGGCGTCAGCGTGATCAGCCACTCTTCTCGCGAGATAGTGCGGGTGGAGGTCGCTTCACGGCGCATTGCAGAGGTCATGATGCGCTCAGAGTTGAAGGTAACTCGAAAGCCGTCTGCGTTTCTCGAAAAGGACACCGACGACGGCGCGTCACGCCGAGTCGTCTCCCCAGTGTTACGAGTCCTCATTCGGTATTCGGAGGGGCCCGCAAAGGGCGCTCGCATGAGCAATTCGGCGACAATCCAAATCGAGCCGGAGAGTTCAGTGATCACATCATCGGAGCCCGAACACGACATCTCAACAAGCGTGTAGTCGAAGTCGGCGCGCCACGCGCGCGGGCCCATTCTATTTCTCTCTACGCAGGTTACAGACCCGGGCCGTAAATCGTTCCTGGTCCAAGTGATCGGGATCATTGGCCTGCGCCGTGGATCGGCGCCAATCGCGCTGGCCGTGGTGACCGCCGGAAGCCCGGGGCGACTATAGTCGCCTTGAAGGAGGTGCGAATGAGGGTTGAGGACACTGGTCGTCCGATAGTCGCCTCGGAATGTTTCAGCTCGCTCGCTTGAACACCGTAAGCGTGAGCCGGTTTGTGCGCGCTCAAATAACAAGGGCTCGTGACGCACCAGAGTCTCGATGGTGGATGTAACGGTAGCGTTGCGGCGTGCGTCTGGAGGTAAGAGCTCGAAGGAGCATCCCGGCGCCCGCGGTTGCTCGAGTTGTCCGTAGGTC
>JAEUMU010000177.1 GCA_016791325.1 Hyphomonadaceae bacterium | reverse complement strand
AAAGGCAATTCGATCGAAGGTGGCACCACGGAAATCAATCTCAACGTCGTGGCCAAGCGCGTGCTGGGCTTGAGGGATACGCAATGACGTTCACACTGAGCGAAGAGCAGCGGCTGCTGAAAGACGCAGCGCGCGATTTTTTCCAGGATCAAGCGCCGGTGTCGCGTCTGCGCAAGCTGCGTGATGAGAAGAAAAACGGCCGCGACCCCGATTTGTGGCGCGAGATGGCCGCCATGGGCTGGGCGGGAATCATTGTGCCGGAGGCGTTTGGCGGCTCGGGGCTCGGCTATGTGGGCATGGGATTGGTGCTGGAGCAGGCAGGGCGTACGCTCACGGCCTCGCCCCTGCACTCAAGCGCATTGACCTGCGCGAGCGCGCTGCTGCTGGCTGGAACGCAAGCGCAGAAAGAACGATGGCTGCCTAAGATCGCGACCGGCGAAGCTATCGGGGCGCTCGCGGTGGACGAGGGCGCTCACCATGCACCTGACAAGAGTACGCTGAAGGTTTCAGGCGGAAAAATAAGCGGCGCAAAAAGCTATGTGGCTGAAGGGCATATCGCCGATCTGTTCATCGTCGTGGGCGGCGATGGCCTCTATCTCGTGAGGAGTGATGCGAAGGGCATGCGCCGCCGGGAACTTCTCACCGTCGATAGCCGAGGCGCAGCCGATCTGACGTTTGACGACGCAGACGCCGAGCGTATGGAGGGTGGAGCAGTGGCGATCGACGCTGTGCTCGATCGAGCCCGCATTGGCCTGGCCGCCGAGATGCTGGGGCAGGCGCAAGAGGCCTTTGAGATCACGAGCGAATACCTGAAGACGCGAAAGCAATTCGGTCAAGTCATTGGCGGCTTTCAGGCGCTGCAGCACCGCGCCGCCAAGCTGTTCACGGAGCTTGAGCTGACGCGCTCGTGCGTATTTGCGGCGCTCGACGCCCTCGATCGCGACGATGCACGCATCCCCGAATACGCGAGCCTCGCTAAAGGCCGCGCCAGCGAAACGCTGCATCTGGCGTCCAATGAAATGGTGCAATTGCACGGCGGCATTGGCATGACGGACGCGCACGATGCGGGGTTCTATCTCAAGCGCGCGCGCGTGGCCGAGGCCCTCTATGGCGGGGCAAGCTTCCACCGCGATCGATATGCGCGGCTGCTCGGGTTCTAGCGCGCGCCGCTCAGTTCATGGATGCCCGTCCACGACTCGAACGTGGATTTCCGGAACCAAACTCCAGCGTCCTGCCAATTAGAGGAACGGGCAATGCCGATTGAGCCGGCGAAAGCTCCGGGCCCCAGGTGCAAACGATGACGTCGCGGCCCCTGGAGCCCGGACTTGCTTCAGCCCTTCACACACGCAACTTGGCGCAGCGTGTGCACCACGTCGATCAGATCCGCCTGCGCGGCCATGACGGCGTCGATGTCCTTGTAGGCCATCGGCGTTTCGTCAATCACGCCCAAGTCCTTGCGGCACTCCACGCCTTCAGTCGCCTTGCGGTGATCTTCGAGCGTGAAGCGTTGCTTGGCCTCCGCGCGCGACATTGTGCGGCCAGCGCCGTGCGAGCACGTGCAGAACGAATCCTCGTTGCCTTTGCCGCGCACAATGAATGACTTCGCTCCCATCGAGCCCGGAATGATGCCAAGCTCGCCGAGTCCTGCGCGCACGGCCCCCTTGCGGGTGACCCACACGTCGGCGCCGAAGTGCCGTTCACGCGCCACGTAATTGTGGTGGCAGTTCACGGCGCGCTTCTCGAGTTTGAATTTCGGCAAGTTGTCACGCAGCGCGCGCAATACGCGTTCCATCATTACCTCGCGGTTGGTGCGCGCATAATCTTGCGCCCAGCCCACCGCTTCCAGGTAGTCGTCAAACAAGTCCTCGCCTTCCATGAAAAAGGCGAGATCCCGATCCGGCACGTGGTAGCCGAGTTCGCGGCAAAGCAGTTCTTCACGAGCGCGCTCGATGAAATACTGCCCAATTCGGTTGCCCGAACCGCGTGAGCCCGCATGCAACATCACCCACACATGATCGACTTCGTCGAGACACACCTCAATGAAGTGGTTTCCCCCGCCAAGCGTGGCGAGTTGGCTGGTTTGGGACTTGGCTGAGGCCTTCGGGTGCTTGTCGATTATCGCGCGGTAGCGCTCATCGAGGCCGGAGTCGCGGTAAGCGGTCTCCACCGAAGAAGGGGCGTCACGATGGTTGCCGTTCGGGCCGTTGCCGTGTGGCACGTTGCGTTCGATCGCACCGCGCAGGCGCGCAAGCGAATCCGGCAGATCGTTCGCCGTCAGCGATGTGCGCACCGCCATCATCGCGCATCCGATATCGACGCCGACGGCGGCCGGGATAATGGCCCCCTTTGTCGGGATCACCGAACCCACAGTCGCGCCGATCCCGTAGTGCACGTCCGGCATTACGGCGATGTGGCTGTGAATGAAGGGCAACGACGCGACATTGCGCAACTGGATCTGCGCGCCGTGCTCAACCGGCACACCGCGAGTCCAGGCGCGGATCGGCGCATTCGCGCCTTCAATCTCTTCATAGCCAGACATGGCTGGCCTCCTTTTTCACTGTTTTCTGCGGTCTGGAGCGCATACGAAAAACCCCTCCAGGCCGCGCCTTGGAGGGGTTTTTCGTGCTCCGCAGTCCGAAGACGTCAAGCGCTCAAATCCCTCCACGCACGCACACGCACCTCCGCGCCGCGATCTGCGACGGGCAAGTTCGTTTGGGTGATTTGGTGCAGCGCTTTCACGACACGTCTCCGAATGGGGGGCGCTGATAGCATATCGACTTCTGCCTTGGCAACTCACATATCGCGGGCGATATCGAGATCGCTTTCCTCTTGGCCCACCATCAGGCCCTGTTCGATCAATGCGTCCCAAGCGGCTTCTGCGGTGTCTGCATAACGAAATAAGGTTAGATCGGCGGCGTCGATCATGCCGTGGCGGACAAGGGCGTCGAAATTCATCACCTCGCGCCAATAGCCTTCATCGAACAGAACGATCGGCAGCGCGGCCATCTTGCGCGTTTGGCGCAGCGTGAGCAGCTCAAACAATTCGTCTGCGGTGCCGTAGCCTCCGGGAAAAACCACTAGCGCCTTCGCGCGCATCGCCAAGTGCATTTTGCGCATGGCGAAATAGTGGAAGTTGAATGTGAGCTCCGGCGTTGTGTAGGCGTTGGGCTCTTGCTCGTGCGGCAGAGTAATGTTGAAGCCAATGGCAGGGGCGCCGGCTTCGCGCGCGCCGCGGCACGCGGCTTCCATCGCGCCTGGCCCGCCGCCCGTTGCGATGACGTGATGGCGTTCGCCGCCCTCTTCGCACAACGCGCCGCCCCGTTCCGATGCCAGCCGGCCGAAAGCGCGCGCCTGGCTGTACCAATGCGCCTGCTTGTTTGGCCCGTCTGCGCGGATGCGCGCGGAACCGAACACCACGATGGTCGACATGATGCGTTGCGCCTTCAGCAGCTGTTCGGCCTTCTCGTATTCAAGCAGAAAACGCACGCCGCGCATCGAATCGCTGAGCAGAAAGGTCTGGTCCAGCGTGGCCAGGGAAAAAGAGGGGCTGGCCATCTGCTCTGCGTTGGCCGGCGGGGGAGGCGTGTCGGTGGTCATGCTGCTATGCTTGGCCTTTCGACGCCGAATCGCAATGCCCATCCGCCGCCTCCCACCTGAAGCCGTAAACCGTATCGCCGCAGGCGAGGTGATCGAACGCCCCGCCGCTGCGGTGAAGGAATTGGTCGAAAATGCGCTCGACGCCGGTGCGCGTCGCGTTGATGTGCGCATAGAGCGCGGCGGCCTTGGCCTGATCGCGGTGGAAGACGATGGCGGCGGCATCCCGCGCGAGGAACTCGCGCTCGCGGTGGAGCGTCACGCCACGTCCAAGTTGAGCCCAGCCCCGGGCGGGGATGTAGATCTTCTGAACATCCACACCATGGGCTTTCGTGGTGAGGCGCTGCCCTCTATTGGTGCGGTCGCGCGGCTTTCGATCACCTCTCGCGCGCGCGGCGAAAGCGACGCGTGGGGCATTGAGGTCGAGGGCGGCGCATTGCAGGCGCCGCGTCCGGCGGCTTGGGCGGCATTGAGCGAAAGCGGCGCGCGCGTTGAAGTGCGCGACTTGTTCTACGCCACCCCAGCGCGTCTGAAGTTCATGCGCTCCGAACGCTCCGAGATGATAGCCATCAGCGATGTAATGAAGCGCTTGGCGATGGCGCGTCCGGATGTTGCGTTCACGCTGCAGCACGATGGGCGTGTTTCGTTGCGCCTACCGGCGGAGGGCGATCCGCAGAACGAAGGCCGGCGTGCGCGGCTTGCGGCTATCTTGGGAGCCGATTTCGCGCCCAATTGCATCATCCTGGATCAAACACGCGGTGATGCAAGGCTCTCGGGTTTCGCCGGCTTGCCCACGCTTCATCGTGGCACGCGTGAGCATCAGCATCTCTTCGTCAACGGCCGGCCAGTGAAGGATAAGCTCATCGTTGGGGCCGTTCGGGCGGCCTACCAAGATTTGCTGGCGCGGGATCGCCACCCCGTGGTGGCGCTTTTCCTTGATCTGCCCGCCAGTGATGTGGACGTGAACGTGCATCCGGCAAAAACCGAGGTGCGGTTTCGGGATTCTGTTCTGGTTCGTGGTTTGATCGTTGGGGCGCTTTCGCACGCTTTGGCGGGGGCAGGGCACCGAGCGTCCACATCCACGGCGCAGAACGCACTTTCGGCCGTTCGCGCCTATGAGGCGCCGCAGCCGGCGCTGAGGCCCTGGATGGCGGCTGAAGAACGGCTCGCGCCCGGCGATTTCGTCATGCCGTCGGCGCGTGTCGAGTCAGCGCCGTTGTTTGCGGAGGCTGGCGCTACGGAAGCGCATTCTGCCCCCATGAATGCGCTGACTATGCCCGCCGACGAGCATGACGACGCGGCGGCGCAGTATTTTCCGCTTGGCGCGGCGCGTGCGCAGATTCACGAAACCTACATCGTCGCCCAGACTGAGGATGGCATTGTGATCGTGGATCAGCACGCCGCTCATGAACGGCTGGTCTATGAGCGAATGAAGCAGATGCTGGCGAATGGCGGCGTCCGCCGGCAAGCTTTGCTCATCCCGGAAGTGGTGGAACTCGACGCGGCTGAGGCGGAAGCGATCGCAGGGCGCGCGGAAGAGCTCGCGCAGCTCGGCTTGGTGATTGAACCGTTCGGCCCGGGGGCTGTGCTGGTGCGTGAAACGCCGGCGCTCTTGGGCCATGTGGACGCTGCGGGGCTGCTGCGGGATTTGGTGGACGACATCGCTGAGCTTGGCGAGGCGCATGCGCTGAAAGAGCGGTTGGAGGAGGTGTGCTCGTCGATGGCGTGCCGCGGCAGCGTCCGCGCCGGGCGGCGCCTGACGGGGGAGGAGATGAACGCCCTGCTGCGCCAAATGGAGGCAACGCCGTTCTCCGGCCAGTGCAATCACGGCCGCCCCACTTATGTCGAATTGAAGCTGGCCGACATCGAGAGGTTGTTTGGCCGGCGCTAAAAAGGCCCTCGGCTCAAGCATTTCGCTTGCCTTCCGCCCGCCGGGGGAGAAGATGCGCCCCGCGAGGTCACTCGAGAGGGGAAGCCAATGAATACGCTTATGAAAGCTGCGGTCGCCGCCGCCGCGCTTGCTGTCGCAGCGGCGCCGGCTTACGCGCAGCGCGTGAACACGTCAGGCGAAGGCACTTTTGGCCGCGTCACGCTCAACGCCGGTTTCACGCCTGATCCTTACGTGGTGTCAGTGACGGCGGGCGGGCCGGTGGATGCGAGCACGCTTGGTGAATCCTGCGTGGGCAGCATTCCGCAGCGTGCTTCGTTCACCCTGAACTATCGCGCCAATGCCGAGTGGCCGACTCTCTACATTTCTGCGGCTTCCGACGGCGATGCCGTGCTTGCGGTTCGTGCGCCGAATGGCCAATGGACTTGCAATGACGATTCCAACGGCCTGAACCCTGCCGTCTCGTTCTCGAACCCGCGCTCCGGCCGTTACCAAATTTTCGTTGGTGTTTTCGGGGGCGATTCCGTTCCGGCAGTGGTGAACATTTCCGAGATTGGCGCCGGCGGTGACCAGACGGCGGGCGGGCTGCCGGATTGGCAACTCGATCCAACCTATGGTGCTGTTGATCTGGTCTCGGGCTTCTTGCCGGATCCGCACACGATTGACATTCTCGCGGGCGGCGAGCTTGACGCGCGGGCGCTCGGCGTTCCTGGCTGCGTGGGTTCGATTGCGCGCGCGCCGGACTATCGCGTGAACTGGACTGCAGGCAGCGGTCAGCTTCCGTTGATTTTCTCGGTCAATTCCGGGGCGGATACCACGCTTGTCATCAACGACCCGCATGACAATTGGGTTTGCGATGATGACGGAGGCGAACAAGGGCTGAATCCCTCCGTTCGATTTGTCTCGCCAGTATCGGGCCAGTACGACGTTTGGGTCGGCACATATGCCGCCGGCCAGTTGCAGCAATCGACGCTGCACGTTTCAGAAGTCGAAAGCCAATAATAAGCGCTCAGGGTGCTGAGGGCATGGCCGCGCCGAAAGGCGCGGCCATTTCCGTTTCACCAACTGCCAGTGTTCGGCATCGACGCCCAAGGCTCCGCCGGCGGGAGTGCAGCGCCTTCCTGCAGCAGTTCGATCGATATGCCGTCGGGCGAACGCACGAACGCCATGCGCCCATCACGCGGCGGCCGGTTGATCACGACGCCGCCATCCAAGAGTCTTTGGCAAGCGGCGTAGATGTCACGCACACGATAGGCGAGATGGCCAAAATTGCGCCCACCGCCATACTCATGCTCATCCCAATTGTAGGTAAGTTCCACTTCTGGCGCATGTTTGTCTTGCGCGGCGGCGACATCGTCGGGCGCGGCTAGAAAGATGAGCGTGAATCGCCCGCCCGCGTTCTCCATCCGCCGCGTTTCGACAAGGCCAAGCTTGTTGCAAAAGAAGTCCAACGCCGCGTCCAAATCGCCGACGCGGATCATGGTGTGTAGATAGCGCATAGAGCGGGCTCCTTCATTTGGGCTCTACCATGAAGCGCTGCGCGGCGCGCCGGCGAAAACCTCACGCAGCCGGCGCACGGTGCCAGGCGTCGCGCCCTCAGGCGGGGCGCCCGGATCGAAGAAGCCGCGTTCGGCGATTTCAAACCCGCCCTGCGGATCGCAAGGTCGCCATGTGGCGATGCGATAGAAGGCGATGTGATCGTTCGGGAAATTGGCGTGATTGGCGTAAAACCCGAGCAGTTCGGGTGTTCCGACGGCTTTTGCGCCGCCTTCCTCCGCCGCTTCGCGCACCACAGCTTCAATTGCGGTTTCGCCGTGCTCAACGCCGCCACCGGGCAGATGCCAGCCGTGAGCGTAGCCGTGGCGCACCAGCAGCACGCGGCCTTCGCTGTCGCAGACGAGCGCGCGCACACCCAGCGTCATAGGCCGCCGCAAGCGCCACCAGGCGCGGAAAAACGGTGTCAGAACAGGTGCGAGGCGAAGGCGCATCTCGCTCATGGATGCGGCCGGCGGCGCAAGGATTGTAACGGCGTCATAGTCGTTTCAGACTGGACTTGTTGCGGTGGATGGGTGAACGCGACGTTTCCACGCGGCCTGTGTGCCGAGCTTGCATGGTGTCTAACCCTTTGTCATCGCCGCCGCCCATGACGGATTTTGTCCTGCCGCCGCCGCGGCTCGCGGGCGGGCCTTATGTGATGGGCGTGCTGAACCTTACGCCGGATTCTTTCTCAGACGGCGGCCGCTGGTCGGAGGGTGGCGCTGCGCGGCACGGTTTGGCGATGCTGGAGGCGGGCGCTGACATTATTGATGTCGGCGGCGAATCCACACGCCCAGGGGCGTCGCCTGTGGATGCACATGAGGAATGTGCGCGCATAGTCCCGGTTATCGCCGCCTTGAGCGCGGCGACCCGGGCGCCCATCTCGGTTGATACAATGAAGCCGCAGGTCGCCGCCGCGGCGGTGGCTGCCGGCGCCAGTATTTGGAACGATGTCGCCGCATTGACGCAGCCCGGCGCGCTTGAAACCGCCGCAGCGCTGAACCGGCCGGTGATCCTTATGCATATGCAGGGCGAACCTCGCACTATGCAGCGCGCTCCAAGCTACGAAGACGTGACAGCCGAGGTAATCCTCTTCCTGAAAGAACGCATAGCGGCGGCGGAGGAGATAGGCGTGCGCGACATTTGGGTTGATCCAGGTGTCGGCTTTGGCAAGACGTTGGCGCACAATCTGACCCTCCTGCGCAATGTCGGGCGGATCGCGGCGGAGACGGGAAGGCCGGTTTTGATAGGGGCCTCGCGTAAGCGTTTCATCGCCGCGTTGGACGAAAGCGCGCGTGATGCCGGCGCCGATAGGCTCGGCGGCTCAATTGCAGCTGCGCTCGCGGCGACGCAGAATGGCGCGGCCATGGTGCGGGTGCATGATGTCGCTGAAACGGTGCAAGCGCTGAGAGTCTGGCGCGCAATTAGCGCCTAGCGTATGCCGCTCCCATGAGCGTAGAGAACAAAGGCCGCGTGCTGATCATAGCCGGTTCCGATTCCGGCGGCGGGGCGGGTATCCAGGCAGATATCAAGACCGTGGCGGCCTTGGGCGGCTTCGCCATGACGGCGGTGACGGCGGTCACCGTGCAGAACACTTTGGGCGTGAGCAACGTCCATGCCGTGCCGGCGGACATCGTACGCGAGCAGATCGAGGCGGTGATGGGCGATCTGGGGGCTGATGTCTGGAAGCTTGGGATGCTCGGCGCGGCGGCGCATGTGCGCGCGGTGACTGAGGCTTGGTATGCCGTGGGCCACGGCGTACCGCTCGTGCTCGATCCCGTGATGGTGGCGAAGGGCGGTGCGGCGCTCCTGGCGCAAGAGGCTGTCGCGGTGATCCGCGACGAACTCATGCCGGTCGCGGCCATTGTCACGCCAAATGCGCCAGAGGCTGAGGCACTGACTGGCGTGCCAGTGCGCGATCTCGATGGCCAGATCAACGCCGCCGAGATTCTGGTTGAGAAAATTGGCGCCTTCACCGCCCTAGTGAAGGGAGGGCACATCGAGGGCGATACCGTACGCGACGTGTTGCTCACCAACGAAGGCTATCGGGTGTTTGAGAGCCCGCGCATTCATACGCGCGCCACTCACGGCACAGGCTGTACGCTTGCGTCAGCGATCGCCGCGCATATGGCTTTGGGCGCCGGCATAGAAGCCGCAGTTGAAAATGCGCGTATTTATCTCATGGAGGCGATCCGCGCTGCGCCGGGTTTCGGGCAGGGCCACCAGCCGTTGGGTCACAATTGGCGGCTGGTGCGCCGGTAGCCGGCAGACGAAATTCGCCTCCTGCGCGAGCCGCGTTCACGCTTAACCGGCGATGGCGCTGGCGCGCCGGGGCGCCAGCGGCCATACCTGTCCGCTCGTTCTGACTTGGCCCACGGCGCATGAAAATCTGGATTGTCCACGCCTTTACGGATCGCATTTTCTCGGGAAACCCGGCGGCCGTAGTGCCGCTGGAGCGTTGGTTGCCGGACGCGACGCTGCAGGCAATCGCCGCGGAGAATAATCTTTCAGAAACAGCCTTCCTCGCGCCGACCGGATTGAGGGGAAATTTTCAGCTGCGCTGGTTCACGCCGCTCACCGAGGTGCCATTGTGCGGACACGCAACGCTCGCGGCCGGGGCCATTCTCCTGAGCGAGATCGACCCAGGGCTTGAGGTGGTGGTGTTCGACACGCACGCGGGCGCCTTGATAGTTCGCCACACGCCGGAAGGATACACGCTCGATCTGCCGCGGCGCCAGCGTACGCCCTGGGAGCCGCCACAAGAACTCGCCCGCGCCCTCGGCGTGGCTGAATTCACCGATGCGTTCACCGGTGAGTACGCGTGCGTTGTACTTGAGGACGAGAAGGCGCTGAAAAAGATCAAACCCGATGTCGCCGCGATCAATCAGATTATTCGCGGGCCGCGCCAGGGTTGCCTAATCGTCACCGCACCGGGCGATGAGGGCAAGCCTTATGACTTCGTTTCGCGCTTCTTCGGGCCGGGCGTCGGCATCGATGAAGATCCGGTGACGGGATCGGCGTTTGCCGATGTGGCGCCGTACTGGTGCGATCGCTTCGACATGGAAAGCGTTGTGGGCTTTCAGGCGTCCAAGCGCGGCGGCTACGTCCGCGCGATTCAAACGCTATCGAGCGTGCGTTTGCTGGGCCAGGTTGCAGTCTATCTGCGCGGCGAACTTGATCCTTCGATTGCGCGCTTGGCTAATCGCACGGAAGAACCCGAGGCGCCGCGTCGGAAGAAGAGGCGCGCCAAACGCGCGCTGCCGGCGATTTTTGAGGATCCATTGTTGCCAGGTTTGGAGGCCGCCCCGCCGCCCACCTCGCATCCGGCCCCGCCCGAAACGCAGGGGCCGCCCCCGCCACGCATCATGGTTACTGGCGGGAAGTAGCTGCTCCGGCGCGGCAAGCGTTTCGCCGCCCATCCGGTCTGTGAAAGAGCCGCATTGCAAAGCGCTGCGAATGGGAGCAGGTGGGAAATGGGCCATCCGCTCCCAACGGCGGACGCCCATCTGTGAGGATGGGAGACAAGTTGATGACAATTCCCCCCAAGCCGGGCGTGCGCCCGGCCGATGCCCGGTTCTCTTCGGGCCCCACCAAAAAACGCCCTGGCTGGACCCTCGCCGCGCTTGAAGCTGCGGCGCTTGGACGTTCGCACCGGTCCAAACTTGGAAAAGGCAAGCTGAAGGAAGCGATTGATCGCACACGCGCGCTGCTGCGCGTGCCGAGCGATTACAAGATCGCGATCGTTCCCGCCTCCGATACCGGCGCGATGGAAATGGCGATGTGGTCGCTGCTGGGGCCGCGCCCGGTTGATGTTTTCGCCTGGGAGAGCTTCGGCGAGGAGTGGGTGACAGACGCCAAGGTGCTCAAGATAGATGCGGCGTTGCATGTGGGCCGTCCTTATGGGGCGTTGCCGGACTTCTCCAAGGCGCGCAAGAACGCCGACATCATCTTTACGCAGAACGGCACCACAGCTGGCGCGCGGATCGCCAATTTCGATTGGATCGCCGCCGACCGTGAGGGCCTCACGATCAATGACGCCACCTCTGCCGCATTCGCCCAGCCGATCGACTGGGCCAAATGCGATGTGGTGACCTATTCCTGGCAGAAGGTGATGGGCGGCGA
>JAEUMU010000176.1 GCA_016791325.1 Hyphomonadaceae bacterium | reverse complement strand
GATTGGATTTGGGTGGAAGGCAATCATGATGGGCGCGCGGCGGAGACGCTGGGCGGCGCTGTGCGCGATGTGCTGCACCTGGGCGCGCTGGTGCTGCGGCACGAGCCGACCCTTGGCGCCGCCGCTGGCGAGATCGCCGGGCATCTGCATCCGTGCGCTAAGGTGATCGGGCGCGGGCGCAGCGTGCGAAGGCGCTGCTTCGCCACTGATGGCGCGCGCCTTGTGATGCCGGCGTTCGGCGCGTTCACGGGCGGGCTGAACGTATGCGACGACGCGTTTGCGCCGATCTTTCCCGATGGCGCGACGGCGCTGGTGCTGGGGCGTGAGCGCGTGCTGCCGGCGCCGAACGAGCGGCTGGCAGGCGATTAGAAGCGGCGCAGCACGGTGGCCAGCGGGATGATGAGGCAGATGATCATCGCCCCGCCAGTGAGCACTTGGCGCAGGAGCGGATACCATGCCGGCGCGCCGGCATCGCGCGCGCTGCTCTGATCCCACACATATTGCGCGGCAAACAGGCCCGCGAACGCCGCTGCGGCGCCCAGCGCCAGGGGAAAAGCGATCACGAACATGGTGAGCAGCCAGCCGGCCAGCGCGGGCGCGGCGCTGAACAGCAAGCGCAGCCCGCTGGGCGCCTGCGGGGCGCGCATCAGTTCAAAGCCGCAGCGCACGCCGCCCAAGAAAGAAAGCAGCACGGCGGCGTAAAGCGAAAACGCCAGCGCCCCAAGGCGCGCCGTGTTGTGATAGGGCGAAAGCGTGATCAGCGCGGCGATGGCGAGCGGCGCAAGGCCCAGAAAGCCTAACCGCAGTGCGGCGCGGGGCAGAAAAGGCGGCGGCGAACTCACGTGCGCCTGAATATGAGCGCAGCGATCCAGCCTGAGAAGAGCGCGAGCGCCACCGTGAGCAGCCCGTAGAAGAAGGACGCGTTCACGGCCAAATCGTGGATGCGCCGCTCGATGCCCACGCGCGAGACGGTGATCGGCACGCGCTGGCGTGAGATCAGCCGCCCATCGCGGAACAAGTACGTGTCGGCGTAGTATTGCGCGATTGGGGCGTTGGCGGGCAGGCGCACAACGGCGCGGAAGAGACCGCCTTGATACATCGTGAGCCCGGCGCGCGTTTCCGATTGCGCGGGCCGCCCAGTGTGAACCTGATAGAGTCCCTGCGCCGTGCGCAGCCGCACCAGCGCCGCACGATAGGCGGAGGGATCGGCGGTTGGCGGCACTTCGCTATCGAGGCGCGCGGCGGCGGCGGGATCGAGCCCATAGGCCCAGATCGCCTGCGGGCTGGCGATCTGGCGGATTGGGCGGTTGCTCAGCACGGCGAAGAAGGCCGGCGCATCGGCGAAGCGCACCGGATCGCCGTTGACCAACACCCCGAACACGCGCCGCTTGCGCATGATTGTGGCGCGTTCTTCCGGCCCGCGCAGCACGACGACGATATCTCCCCGCCCGCGCCGATCCGGATTCACGCCGAACACGGTGATGTAGGAGCCCGAATAGGCCGAACTGACGGCGATTTCCTCTTCCGCCACGGCGGCGGGGAGATCGGTGGCCACCTCGGGCGCGGTTTGCGCCAGCGCGGGTGCGCACATGCAGGCGAACAGAACGGCGAGCAGTAAGCGCCTCACCATTGGCCGCCGCCCAGCGTGTACATTTCCGCAGGAGGGATGACGATGTCGGCGGCGAACTTGGCGCTGGCCGCCAGCAGCAACAGGCCGAGAAGGGCGCGAATGTGCTCGCCCTTCAGGCCCGCGCCCAAGCGCGCGCCGAATTGCGCGCCGACAACCCCACCCACCATCAGCAGAGCAGCGAGCACGAGATCGACCGTTTGCGTCGCTGTGGATTGCAGGATGACAATGAGAACAGTGACGACGAGCACCTGAAAAAGCGACGTGCCGACCACGACATTGGTAGGCATGCGCAGCAGATAGATCATCGCTGGAATGAGAATGAAGCCCCCGCCCACGCCCATCACCGCGGCCAGCGCGCCAATGAAGAAGCCGAGCGCCAGCGGCGGGATCACGCTGATGTACAGGCCCGAGCGCGGAAAGCGCATCCGGAACGGCAATTGGTGGGCGATAGTGCGCGCGGGACGCCGCAGGATCGTCACCGCCCCGGAAGACCGCCCGCGAATGACGGCGATGCTCTCCGCCAGCATCAGCCAGCCCACGCCGGCCAGAAGCAGCAAATAGAGCACCGAGACGATGAGATCGAGCTGGCCCAGGCGCAGCAGGCGCTCAAACAGCCAAACCCCCAGCGTGCTGCCGACGATGCCGCCAATGGAAAGCAGTAAGCCCATGCGCCAATCGACGCTCTTGCGGCGTGTTTGCGTCATGATGCCGGAGAAGGAGGTCGCCGCGATCTGGCTCGCGCCGGTGGCGACAGCCACGGGCGCCGGCACGCCGAGAAAAATCAGCGAAGGCGTCATGATGAAGCCGCCGCCGACGCCGACAAGCCCCGACACAAAGCCGACGCCGCCGCTGACCAATAAGACAAGCAGCACGTTCACCGGCATTTCGGCGATCGGCAGATAGATCAATTGTCCTGCTCTGAACCTGACGCCGAAGCGCCCACGCCCGCGCGTTTATGAGCACGCGCGGCGCAGCTTGCAACGCTGCTTTGTCGTCTAATTAGGTCGCAGGGCGCGCCGCCCAGGGGCGGGGGCCAAATTCTCCGTTCGCAACTGCAATCGCGGCGCGCGGGCGGAAGGCTTGCGCTCGTGCGCGCGCCTGCTCGACCTGGATCGGCGCAACCTGCGCCTCGATGGCGCTGGCGCGGGCGGCGGCGTCCTGATCGCCTTGGCGCGCGGCCACGAGGAACCAGAACAACGCTTCAGAGGGGCTGGCGGTGACTCCGCGGCCCTGCTGATACAAAACGCCCAGATTGTATTGGCTATCCGCCACGCCGAGTTCGGCAGCCTGACGGAACCAGCGGAAGGCGGCGGCTTCGTCCAGCGGCGCGCCTTCGCCGCGCGCGAAATAGACGCCGAGATCGTGCATCGCGCGGCGATTGCCGCCGGCGGCGGCGCGCTCGGTCCATTGGCGGGCTTGAGCCAGATCGGCCGGGACGCCTTCGCCGCGCTCGTAAAGTTTGGCCATGCGGTATTGCGCCATGGCCAAGCCGCGATCGGCGGCGCGGCGCAGCAGCGTGACGCCTTCCTGGGCGCGCCCTGCGCTGATGCGTTGCAGGCCGAGTTCGTAAAGCGCGACCATATCGCCGCCCTGCGCGGCTTGTTCGAGCGTGACCAGGCGCGGCCCGAGCGGGCCGGCCACCACTTGCGGCTGAGCGCCGGCTTGAGGGGCTTGAGCCACGGGCGCGCCGGGCGCTGGCGCGGCGGCTTCGCCAGTGGGTGCGGATTCAAGCGCGTTGGGGTTGGCTTCTGCGAACGGATCGGGGGCGGGCGCCTCGAACGGGGCCACGGGCGCGGTGTCCTGCAGCGGCGTCACGGCGTCATCGGCCGGCGTCGGCTGCGGGGCGGGGGCTGCGCCGCTGCGGTTCATGTACCAGTAGCCGCCCGCTGCGAGCAGCACGAGCGCTGTGGCGCCCCACAGCACGACGCGGCTGGAGCCGCGCAGGCTGAGCTGCGGCGTTGGGCCGGGCTCACGCACTTTGGGCGCAGCCTGGGCCTGCGCGGCGCGGCGGGCGTTGGCGAGGTAATCGTTCTTGCCGGCCGGCTTTTCTTCTTCAGCCGGCGGCGGCGTAACCAGATCGAGCGCGATCGGCTCGACCGGCGGCAGCATTTCCTCCTCGGCGGCGGCTTCTTCGGCCGACAGCGTCTCGCTGGGGGACCAGAACGGATCTTCATCCGCCGGCGGCGGCGGCGCGAAGGCGCCGTCATCGACGCTGACATCATCGAGAACGGTGTCGTCGATCAGCAGATCGTTTTCGTCATTCTCAACGAAGTTCACCGGGGGCGGGGGCGCGATGTCGCTGTCCTCCGGTTCGTCAATGATGAGATCGCCGGACTCCTCGGCGAAGTAAATGTCGCTTGCCGGTTCGGGCTGGACCAAAGTCGGCGTGCGTGGCGGCAGCGGAGCCGCGCGCACCGGTTGGGCTGCGTCCATCGGGGACACATACGGCTTCGGCGCAATCTCGCCGAAGGCGGGGAAATCGAAATCCGCAGCGCGGCGCGACGGCGTGGGAATCGCATCGTCGATCAGATGCGGTTCTTGCGCGCTCTCGAACTGTTCGAGCTTTGAGGCGACGCTGGAGACAGCTTTCTGAACCGGCGCGATGGCTTCCGCGGAGTGCTCCTCCACCTCAGCCAGCCGCTGCATGATCGAGCCGATCGCTTCGGAGACGCGCTGATTGCCGCGCTCTTCGCTGTCGAGCATGCGCTCGCTCAGATCGCGGGCGAGAATGTCGTGACGCTGATTGAGGCGATCTGCCATGCGCGCGACTTGCTCGCCGACTTGCTCGATGGCTTGGGCGCTTCGTGCTTCGACCGCCCCAACGCGATCTTCCAGGCGCTCCGAAAGACGGCCGACCTCAAGCCCCATGCGATCGAAAGCAGCCGCTTCGCGGCGCTCGATCTCGTCAAAGCGGGCTTCGAGCGTGGAGGCCATGCGCGTGAGTTCTTCGCGCACGGCGGCGGCGGCGGCGTCATCGTTGCGCGCTTCGACGCTGCGCAGGCGCTTATCGACCGATTCCGACATGCGCTTGATTTCAAGCGAGATGGCCTCGATCGTTTGCGCCTGACGGCGCTCGGCGGCGGCGAGGCGGCGGTTGAGATCGGCGAGATCTTCTTGAACGCCGGCGCCGCCTTCCAACGCTGCGCTGACCTGATTGGCCAGATCGTCGCGCACGGATTGGGCCATATCGCCCAGGCGTTGCTCAAGCAGCGCGCGCAAGGCTTCTGTTTCCTGCGCGGCGCCGCCGGCTTGCTCAACCTTGGCGCCCAGCGCGGAGACGGTTTCCTCCAACGTGCGGATCGCGGTGTTGGCGGTGGATTCGGTCTCGGCCAGCCGCTCGCTCAGGCGCTGCAACGCGGAATCGAGCGTGGTGACGGCGCCTTCGACGTGCGCCTTCTTGGCGGCGGCGTCTTCGATTTCGGCGATGCGCCGCTCGAACGCGCTCAACGCATCGGTGACGGGGCTTTGATCAGTCTTGGTTTCGAGCGCCGCGAGACGTTCGGTGATGTCCTGCTGCTGCTGGCGCAGTTCAGTGACATCGACGCTGGCCTGGCCGCCTTCTTCCACTTGCTTCAGCCGCGCCGCCAGCGTGAGCTGGGAATTGCGAAGATCGGCGATGGCCGCGCCCGCGGCCTGGCGCAGGCCAGCTGTGGACTCGCGCGCACTGGCTTCCGCACGCTCGATGCGCGCGATCAGGGTGGCTTGCTCTTCCTTCAGCGCATCGGCGGCGGCGAGGCGCTTGGCGATCTCCGCTTCAAGACGCGAAACTTCCGTGAGCAGGGTTTCGCGCGCGCCGCTGGCGGCTTCCGCGCGCACGCCCTGGATTGCAGTTTCCACGGCGCGGCGGGTGGAGCTTTCGCTCTCGGCCAAGCGCTCGCTCATCGCTTCTTGCAGGCGGCGCAGTTCAACCACGGCTTCCGCCGAAGCCGCCGCTGCCTGGCGCGCTGCTTCTTCGGCCACAGCGCGCGCTTCGGCCAGGGTTTGCTTGGTGGCGGCGTCGCGGCTTTCCAACTCGCCGCTGAGGAAAGTGGCCGCCGCTTCGGCGCGGCGGCCGACTTCATCGGCCAGTTTCACCTGGCCTTCGAGGCGCTCTTTGGCGTCCAGCACTTCGGTGCGGGCGCTGGCGAGCGCGTCGCGGTTGGCGTGCGCTTCCTGCTCGGCGTGGGCGAGGCGACCGCTGAGCGTTTCGCCGGCAATGCGGAATTGGTCGATCGCGTCGGCGATGCGCTCGGCGCTTTCGTTGGAAACGGCTTCAACATCTTCGATGCGGGCGGCGAGGCCGAGCACCGAACGATCGATCGTGGAGACGGCGCGATCAAGCCCGGTGACGGCGAGTTGCGTGCGCCGCTCGATGGTTTCGATGCGTTGCGCCAGACGGATGGGATCGTTGACGCGCGGCATCGTTGTCGGCCCGCTCACGCTCCAGTCGTCGTCATCGTCGCCATCATAATGCGCGGCGGTGAAACGGCTCGGACGCGTGCGCGCGCCAGTATATGATTGTGTGGGCGCGGGCGGCGCTGCGCTTGTGGGCGCGCCGGCCTGCACATTG
>JAEUMU010000174.1 GCA_016791325.1 Hyphomonadaceae bacterium | reverse complement strand
ACAGATTCGAGGCCTGGGGCCCCAACTCGGACACGCGGATAAGGATCGGCGCGAGCCCGATCAGGGCCCCGCCAGTCATCGCCGCCAGCGCCGCTGTTGGGCCCCCTGAAGCTTGCCGCATTCGCCTGAAAAACGCCGGATTTCAGCAGCGCGCAAGCACGATTTGACGGCAAAATTTTACCGCCATTGCCAACCGGGTCGAACCCGGTCAGGGCGCTCATCTTCACAGATTCTCAGCGCAAATTTTCTCGCTGGCGCCGGTTCGCCATTGACCGGCAATTAACCGATGGCATCACTATATGTAGCGGTGACGGTCGGCCCACGACCCAACAGCATGTGGTTTGGGCCAGAGCCGAGTCGGATTAACACAGAGCTAAAACCGGGGGCTGGAATATGCAGGCAAGAGCGGAAAAAGCAGGGGTCCACCGGATGGGCGAAGTCCATCGCGGCAAACCTAAGCCGCTGCTTCCGCTGAAAGTGGTTGAGAAGGTTGTTACGGATCCGAGCCGCGATGCGCTGCTGACGGAGTTCGGCAAGACGACGCTCAACGATCGCTACTTGCTGCCGGGCGAAAGCTATCAGGATATGTTCGCGCGCGTCGCCACCGCGTTCGCGGACGACATCGGTCACGCCCAACGCATCTACGACTATATCTCCAAGCTATGGTTCATGCCGGCGACGCCCGTGCTCTCCAATGGCGGCGCCGAACGCGGCTTGCCGATCAGCTGCTTCCTCAACGCCGTCGGCGACAGCCTCGACGGCATTATGGATACGTGGAACGAAAACGTGTGGCTCGCCTCTAACGGCGGCGGCATCGGCACCTATTGGGGCGGGGTCCGTTCCATTGGCGAAAAGGTCGGCCAGAACGGGCAGACAAGCGGCATCATTCCGTTTGTGCGCGTGATGGACAGCCTGACGCTGGCGATCTCACAAGGCTCGCTGCGGCGCGGCTCAGCGGCGGTGTATCTCGATATTCACCACCCGGAGATCGAGGAATTCCTGGAGATTCGCAAACCGGCCGGTGATTTCAATCGCAAGAGCCTCAATCTCCATCACGGCATCAACATCACCGACGAGTTCATGATCGCGGTGCGGGATGATCTGCCGTTCGCGCTGCGCAGCCCGAAGAACAACGAGGCGCTGAAACACGTCAACGCGCGCAAGCTCTGGCAGAAGATTCTGGAGCTGCGCCTGCAGACGGGCGAGCCCTACATCATCTTCTCAGACACCGTGAATAAGCAGATGCCGGCGCACCAGAAGAAGCTCGGCCTCAAGGTGCGGCAATCGAATTTGTGCAGCGAAATCATGCTGCATACCGGCAAGGATCATAACGGGCGCGAGCGCACGGCGGTATGCTGCCTTTCCTCGCTCAACGCCGAAACCTTCATGGAATGGGAGAAGGAGCCGGAATTCCTAGAAGACGTATTCCGCTTCCTGGACAACGTGCTGGAAGATTTCATTCAGCGCGCGCCCCCGGAAATGGAACGCGCCATCTACGCCGCTATGCGCGAACGCAGCGTGGGTTTGGGCCTGATGGGCTTCCACTCATTTCTGCAAAGCCAGGGCGTGCCGATGGAATCGGCAATGGCGAAGGTTTGGAATAACCGCATCTTCCGCCATATCCGCCGCGGCGCCGACGCGGCGTCGGTGAAGCTGGCGCAAGAGCGCGGCCCCTGCCCAGATGCGGCGGAGTCGAATGTGATGGCGCGCTTTTCGCACAAGCTGGCGATCGCGCCCACGGCTTCGATCTCCATCATCTGCGGCGGCACCTCCGCGGGCGTCGAGCCGATCCCGGCGAACATCTACACGCATAAGACGCTCTCGGGGTCGTTCGCGGTGAAGAACCCCTATCTCGAGAGACTGCTCGATGAGAAAGGCAAGAACACCGAAGCCGTGTGGTCTTCGATCCTGAAGAATGAAGGCAGCGTGCAGCACCTTGATTTCCTCAGCGATGACGAAAAGAGCGTGTTCAAAACCGCATTTGAGATTGATCAGCGCTGGATTGTTGAACTCGCCGCTGACCGCACGCCCCTGATCTGCCAGTCGCAATCGCTCAACATCTTCCTGCCGGGCGATGTGGATAAGTGGGATCTCCACATGCTGCATTGGATGGCGTGGGAGCGCGGCGTGAAGAGCTTGTATTACTGCCGCTCCAAGAGCGTGCAGCGCGCGGGCTTCGCCGGCGAGGACGCCAAGGCCGAAACCGCCGCCGAAACGCCGGTGATGACGGCGCGCACAGATTACGAGGAATGCTTGGCGTGCCAATAGCGCGCTGACTGGTTTGAGTTGGAGTCTTCTGGCGCGGGGGTTTCGGCTCCCGCGCCTTTTCTTTTGCGGCGCCGCGCCACGCGGTTTGCGCGATTGGTAATTTGAGCCAGCGCAACGCGGCGTGCATTGTGTGCGCAATCATTAAGCGGGGGCAAAATTCAAGCGGAGCACCGCCCTATGACGCGCGCCCAAAAATCTGCTTCTCCCCCGGATGGCATGAGCTTGGTGGCTCTTGCGCCGTTTCCCGCGTTCAACCCTTTGAATTGGTGGGCGTTGGTGACGCCGGCCAATGCTGCGAAGGCGGCGCTGCACAATACCCACATGGCGCTCGACGCCTGGCGCGCCGGCGCAGACAGCATGCGCGCCATGATGCGCGAGCAGCAGGATGCGCTCTTTAGGCTGCTGGAGCATCCCGAACAGAAGGATGTCGATGCGCCCCTGCCCGCCGCCGCCAAACGTGAAGCGGCCGACGCGGCGGCGGCGGCGGCGGAGTTTGTCCATCCCATGGTGGAAGTAACGCGCGCCTACGGCAGAATCGGCAAGGCCTTCATCGTGGCCCAGCGCGACACCATGCGCGCTTTCGCCAGCTCCCCGGACGAATCGCGCCCGAACTAGGCGTGCCTGGGCTTGGGTTTTTGCGGCGCAGGCGCCTCGGCGGCGATCGGGACGAGCGCGCTCGTCGGATCGCTGGGCGCTGGATCATGGACGGCTGCGCGCATCGGCGACTCTGCCGCATCCCAGGAACGCCAAGGCTGAGGTGTGGACTCTCGGATGCGAGGCGCTGAGGCAGGTTCGCGCCCGGCGTGGCCCCATGGCGCAGGCGGCGCCACATCGGGCATGGCGGGCGTAGCGATGGCCGGCGGCCCTGATGGCGTGGCAGCTTGCGCGAAACTCACGGACGCCGTGGCCGGCGCCTCTGGAATAATGGCCCGCGCAGCGGGGCGCGGGGCGAAACTGAATCCAGTGAACAGAGCCGCCGCCACGAATACAGCGGCGAACGCAGCGATCGGGCGGCCACGGCGCGGGCGCGGCGCGCGAACGGACGCCAGCGCCGGCGCCGGCGGCGGCTCCGGCTCCGGCGGAGCGGAGAACGGCGCTTCTGGAACGGCCGCCGCCCAATGCGAATCGAACCCGCGCATTGCGCCCGGCGCTGACGCGTAGGCATAGCCAACATCGCCGCCGCCCCGCGCAAGCACGCCTTCTGCGCCGGGTGGGCGCAAGGAAAGATGCAGCACGCCGGCGTCGCGCCCTGCGGCGCGCGCGTCCATGGTGCGCTGATCCAGCGTGGCAAGCAGCGGATCGAGCACCGCTGCCTCCGGTGCGCCGTCCCAGGCGCGCAAGTCGAAGCAAGGCGTGCCCTCAAGGTCGGTCGCGACCGGATCGTCGAGGCACGCCACCACCGCCGCATCGGCGTTGATGGCGCGCTCAGCTGCTGCAACGAAGGCGCGGGAGCGCAACGCCGCGCGCGACCAGATCACCAGCTGAACCGTACTCGCGAGCAGCGCGGCGTCGTTGTTCTCGGCGGTGACGGCATAGCCGGCGGCGTCCAAAATGTCGGCGAGCGCTTCCGCTTCGGCGACGTCCTCACGCACGCAGATGAAAGCGATGTCGGTCATGTGGACCCCGTACAGGACCGCGCCGCATTGGCCGCGCCGCGCGGCCGGGATTGAACAGCGCACCCTTCGCGTGCGGTAACCCCAACCGGGCGAGTTGGTTCCCGCGCCGCGCCTCGAAAGCGAAGCGCCCCCTTTCACCAAAGCGTGAGCGTGCCCGCGGTCACAGCGGGCATCCATTGCCGCGCGCAAAATCATCCTGGGTTCAGGGAAACAGCCCTGCCCCCGTCGGAGTTTGGGAGCCATGACCAAGTTGAGCGCACCCGCACTAGCCACCGCCATCGCCTTCGCGGTGCTGGTCGGCGTGGCCGCGCCCAGCTTCACCACCTCGGCGACCGCCGCCAGCGATACGCTGCCGGTTGAGGCCGTTGCGATTGAAGACGTCATGGCCAACGGCCAATGCCGCATCGTCTACGACGCCCTCCCGGCCCACGCCCAACCCGCGCCGATGGAATGTGAACATGCCCACTGGCTGGCGCAGCGTTGGGGCGGGCGCGTGGAAGAAAAGCGCGATGGCGCGATCATCGAGGCGGCCACGTACGATGGGCGCAATGATTTCACCGGCGTGCCGGCGGAAGCGCTGCCGGCGCGTGGCTATTGCCGCGCCTGGATCGAAGGTCTGGCGCCCCAGGCGCAGCCGCGTGAAAGCGATTGCCGCCAAGCGCGCCAGATCGCGGAAGCGCAAGGCGGTCGCGTATTGTTCATGCCGCTCTAACGCGCGCGCGCCACCGCGTTGAAGATGCGCTGGTGGCCGCTGAGGATACGATCAATCGCAGCATCCGTCGGCGACAAGTCCCACTGGTTTTGCTCAAAGGTGCCGCCTAGCACGATGCCGTCGCGCCTGCCGAACATATACAACCCGCCGTCAGCGATGACGTTGTAATCCACCTCCGCCTGCGGCAGCAGAATGACGAGTTGACCGCGCGCAGGCCGGATTTCGCTATCGCCAAACAAAGCGCCCGCACCGAGGCCGGAGCAATTGAAAATGGTGCGCTCCGGCAAGGCGAGCAGTTCAGAGACGTGCTGAAACTCGCGCGCGACGATCTCTCCGCCAGCTATACGCACATCCTCCACCATACGGCGCAAGTATTGCGGCGTTTCAATCATCATGGTGTCGAAGCGGCGCGCATACGGGGCGTCGAACGGATGTTCGCCGGGCTCGAGATCGTGCTGATTGAAAGCCAGATCGCGGATCGGGCTGGTGGGGCTGGTGGGATACGTCGTGATGGGGCGGGCGCTGATGTAATAGTTCGTCTCCCAGCCGACTCCGTACTCATCCCCGGTGAGGCTTTGGAAGCGGCGATTGGCGAAACGGCACGCTTCCACGAACTGCTCGCGGAACGCTTCACTGGGTGCGCCCTCAAACACCGAAGCCGGCCACCATTGCGCGCCCGCCACGTTGGAGGTCACGTCCGGCGGCATGGCCTTGGCGTAAATGCGCACGCGCGCCCCACGTTCCTGCAAGAGACGCGCGGTCGCGAGGCCCACCGCGCCACAGCCAATCACAGCGTAGTCGCGCTGTGCGGGGTCGAAGCCCTGATCCAGCGCGAGCTTTGACGTGCCCCACGAGAGCGTGATGCCGCCCCCGCCGTGGCCGTAATTGTGCACGATGGTTTTTTCGCCCAACGCTTCGCGGGCGACGCGGAAGCCGCTCGGGCGGTAAGGCCGCAGCCCGACATCGACGCGGATCACGCGCTCGCGCGCCGCCAGCACAGGCGCCAAGCGCCGGCGTACGCGCGGGCCGCGCCCCAGATCCTGCTGCAGGCCCTCGCCAAAACCGCGCGCGGCGGCGCACGAAGACGCAACACTCGCGGCGCCGAGCGCCAGCATGGTCCGGCGTGTGTGCATGCGTGCATCCTCCCCTTGCCGGCGGGGCGCCCTTGCGAAACCGCCGATTCTGCGCCACATCCGCGCCATGCATGGGCATCCCGGGCATTCGCATGGCCACGATCACGCCCACGCCGCCCCCACCCTGCACGACAGACGTTATACAATCGCAATCGCTCTAAATCTCGGCTTTGTCGTGGTCGAGGCGGCGGCAGGCTTCATCGCGCGCTCCACCGCGCTGCTCTCAGATGCGACGCACAACCTTTCCGATGTCTTGGGCCTGGCGCTGGCGGCCGGCGCTGCCTGGCTGGCGCAACGGCGCGGCAACACTCAACGCACTTATGGCTTCGCCAAAGCCACGGTTCTGGCGGCGCTGGCCAACGCCATCGTTCTAATCGTCGCGTGCGGGGGCATTTTGTGGGAGGCGGTGCTGCGCTTTCAGACGCCAGTGGAAACCCAGCCTATTCTCGTGATGGCGGTGGCGGGCGTGGGCGTGCTGATAAATGGCGGCACGGCGCTTTTGTTCCTGGCCGGCCGAAAGCAGGACGTGAACGTGCGCGGGGCGTATCTGCACATGGTCGCCGATGCGGGCGTCAGCGCGGCGGTGATCCTGGCGGGCGCCGCCATCTGGCTCACCAGCTGGCAATGGATCGACCCCGCGATTTCCATTGGCGTGGTCGCGCTGATCCTTTGGGGCACGTGGAGCTTGCTGACGGAATCGCTCGATCTCACGCTCGACGCAGCGCCCGCCCATATCGACGTGGCGGCGGTGCGGGCGTATCTGGCGGCCCAGCCCGGCGTAACGGCGGTGCATGATCTGCACGTGTGGGCGATGGGCGCAACGCAGCCCGCGCTGACCGCGCATCTGGTGCGCCCCAATGGCGGCGACGACGCGTTTCTCGATGCCGTGACGCACGGCCTGGAGCATCGCTTCGGCATCAAGCACAGCACGGTGCAGATTGAGCGCGCTCAGCGCGGCGAATGCAGCGACTGCGATTAGCCTTCTTCGGCCCAGGCCTTGATCAACTGGTGCGCGATGGCGAATTTCGGTGGGCAGAAGCAATCGGCATGATTTCCTGCAATCAGCTGGCGCGCCTCGTCACGGGTGAACCAGCGCCCGCTTTCCAGCTCGTTGACATCCACCGTCTCGCGATCGTTCTCGACCTCGCAAATGACGCCTATCATCAGCGAATGTGGAAACGGCCACGGCTGGTTTGAGTGCAGGCGCACGTTCGTTACACGCAGGCCGGCCTCTTCCAGCGTTTCGCGCGAGGCGCCTTGCTCGAACGTTTCGCCCGGCTCGATATAGCCGGCCAACGCTGAATACATGCCGCGTGGCCAGCCGCGCTGGCGGGCGAGGAAACACCTATCGCCAATAACCGGCGTCATGATCGCAACCGGATCAACACGCGGATAGTGCTCGGCCTTACAGGCGGGACAATCGCGCCGCCAGCCAGCTTCCGCGACCTGCGTCGGCGTTCCGCATTGGGCGCAGAAGCCGTTGCGCGCATGCCACTCGAACACGGCGCGCGCTGCACCGATAATGGCGAGATCGTCCGGCTTCAGCGCCCCCGCGACAGGGCGCAGCTCCTCGAACCTGCCAATGCCGTCGAAAGCGCCGACATCGGCGACGTTCATGGCGAAGAACGCCGCGCCATCACTGCTCACCCCGAGAAACAGAAGCGGCGCCGCTGGCGCCAGCGCGGCATGCGCATGCCCGCTGAGCCAGCCCGGCGAAGGCGCGCCGCCCTCATCGCTCACCAGCACTTGCCCGCGATGCAGCGCCAGAACTTGCGCGGCCGGCGAAGCCAACGCCGCTTCAAGCCACGCTGGATCACGCCGGTGATGGCCGGCGCGATCCAGCGGGTAATGGGCGAACGCGTTCGGGTTCTTCATGCGCAGCCGAAATCACGCAGGCTTGCGGAAGCGCAGCACGAACTGATCAGTGTGTCCGCGAATATCGCTCTCGAACACGCGCAAATGGTGATCGTCAGCCGGATTGCGCAGCACTTGGCTTTCTTCTTCCAGCACGAAGCCGGCGGCGGCGAGATCGCTGACGACCTGCGCCTGATCGATGCGGTGTAGCGTGTTGGTGACGCTGATGTCGCTGCCGGGCGCCGCGCGGTGATCGATCACGACGAGCACGCCGCCCGGGCGCAACGCCGCGAACATTTGCCGGTTTAGCGCCGGCACGTCGATGGCCAATTGGGGCAAATAGAAATCGTGATAGATCTGCGAGATGAAAATGGCGTCGAGCGGGGCGCCCGTGTTCCAGCCGGCGTAGCCATCTGTGAGGTGGGTGATGTTGGCATATTGCGGGGCGACCGTGCTCATCGGGCGCGGGCGCTCGGCCGTGCCGGGGCGATCAACCGCATAAACGCGCCCGCCATCGCCCACGGCGACGGCGAACAGGCGCGAATAATAGCCCCCGCCCGGGCCAATATCGGCGATGCGCTGGCCTTCGCGCACCTGGGTGAAGGCGAGGATGTCCGCCGGATGGCGAAGGGCGTCGCGGCCAGTGTCGGCCTCGGGCCGGCGCGCATCGGCGACGGCGGCGACGATGTTGGGCGCGCTGGCGCTGACCGCGGCGGGCGCGGCCATCATGAGCCCTGGCACCGCCCCCCCAGCGCACGCGCCCAGCAAGCACGCCACGCCAATCATCGCTGCCCGCATGGTGATCCTCCCGTATGTTTTGAACTGCCTCCTCTTAGCGGGGCCAAGGTGCGATTGTCTCGCCTCTCGCAAGCTTTTGAACGCTTTGGCGCAGACGGGGTAAGCTTGGCCCATGATTCCGGTCACACCCACGCTGGCGCTTGATGAGCGCGACATCGAGGAGCGCTTTATCCGCGCGGCCGGGCCCGGCGGGCAGAACGTGAACAAGGTGTCCACCGCCGTGGAGCTGCGGTTCCGCCTGCACGGCCTCAGCGCGCTCCCCGAAGATGTGCGCGCGCGGCTGGCGGGGCTGGCCGGGCGGCGGCTGACGCTTGAGGGCGAGATTGTCATTCGCGCCGACGCCCACCGCACCCAGGAACGCAACCGCGCCGATGCGCTGGCGCGCTTGGTGGCTCTGGTGGCGCAAGCCACGCACAAGCCCAAGCCGCGGCACAAAACCAAGGTGCCGCGCGGCGAACGCCAGCGCCGTATGGATCACAAAGCCCGCCGCGGCGATGTTAAAGCCGGCCGCGCGAAGCCGCGTCTGGGCGATTAGCGTCGCTTACTCGACATCCTCGCGCCAGCTGCGCCGGCCCATCAGCGCGGCCGCTTCGATGGCCGCGCGCGCGCGATCCGGCCGCTCCAGCGGCAGCATGTGGCTTGCGCCCTCAACCGTCGCGATGCGCGCCTCGGGCTTCAGCGCCGCGATGCGATGCATGCTGGCGAGAGAACTGGTGGCGCCGTGCTCGGCGCGCAGCATCACCACCGGGCAATGCGCCCGCCGCAACGCACCCCACGTATCGTGGCGATGTGCGGAGAAGGTGGCCGCTTCAAACGCCGGCGCGCACGCGAGCTTGAAGCCGCCGCGCCCATCCTGCGCCAATCCATCCTCGACATAATCGGCGAGCGCCTCGGGCGGAAAGGCTTTGAACACGCCGCGCCCGCTGAACGCCTCCACCGCCGCCTCGCGGCTTTCAAACTGGTTACGCCGGCGCGCTGCGCCACGCGCGATGGGGGCGAGCAGACGGTTCCATGCAGGCCCGCCCGGCATTTGCATCAACGCGTGCAGGCTTGCCGACACGATCACAGGTTCAAGCAGCGCGAGGCTGGAAACCAGATCCGGCCGCCTGCCAGCCACGAGGATGCTCACTGTCGCGCCCATGGAATGGCCCGCCAGCGTGACTGGCCCGGTGAAGTGGCGCTCCAACAGCGCGATCACATCATCGCGGTGGCGCGCCCATGATGTGTAGCCCCACGTACGCGCGGGCAAATCGGTGCGGCCATGCCCACGCGCATCGATGGCGACCACATGCAGCTTCTCACCCAGCGGCGCGAGCAGCGTGCGATAAGTGAGCGCGTTAAAGCCGGTGGCGTGGATGAACACGATGTCTGGATCGTGCGTCTCCGCGCCAAAGGCGATGCCGGCCATGCGCCCGCCGGGGACATCATAGCTTACGCGGCGGATCGCCCCCGGAGATACGGATTGGTTCACGCGCGGACCATGGCCAAGCGCATGGCGCGGTCAAGCATGCTCGCCTGCCTAGCCGAACACACGGCGCAAAATCGGCGTCGTCTGGCGCAAGGGGTTGCCGCGGATCGCACGCTCCTCTTCGCCGATATAGAGAAAGCACGCGTCCAGCGCCCGCGCGGTGGAGAAATCGACAATCTCGGTGCGCATATCGTTGGTCATGCTCGCGAGGCCAACTTCACGCAGCGCCGTGCGCAACAAGGTAAACGCACCCGATTGCGTCAGCGCTTCGCGCATGGGCGGCTTCAGCAGCGTCGTAAGGCGTGGCTCGGTGCGCCCGCGCAAATAGCGGGTGGCGGAATCCTGCGGCCCGCGCACGATCTCTATCGCGTCGGCGATGGTGATGGTGCGCACCGCATCGACAAACAGCCCCGCCGCACGCGGCATGGTGGTTTCGGCGGCGTGGTTCAGGTTTTCCTGCAGCGTGTCCAGCGGCCCCGAAAGGCCGACCCCGGAAAGCGCCCGCTGACTTTGTCCGAGCATGCCGGGCAGAGGAATTCTCACCCGCGGCGCGCCCCAGAAGCCGTTCACCTGCCCAAGCCGCCCTGTGGAGTTGCGCGCGGCCAGGGCGAGCGCTTCGCGGATGCCGCGCGTGGCTTCTTCCTGCGTCAGCCGCCCCAGGAATGGCTGCTGCGCGAAAGCAGGCCCTGCCGCCGCTACGGCAAGTGCGAGGATCAGGCTGCGGCGATGCATATGATTCTGCATGCGCTATCCTAACACCCGCCAACGCGCCCCGCCGGCGCCGAAACATTTGGTTGGGAATGTTTATCCCCCGCACGGCTGACAGCCGCAGGCAAAGCGGCCATGTTCACCGGCGATGACGCTGGCTGATCTTCTACCCAAGAATTTGCCCTACCCCACGCGGCTGGAAAAACTGGTCGATGGCTGGGTGCATGGCGTGGGGCTCGTGCTGCTCACGTTCGCCGTGGGCGCGGGACTGGGGCTGGCGATCTGGCAGGGCGGATTGAGCATGGCGGCCGCGGTGGCGGTGTACGCGCTGTGCGTGATCACCATGATTGGCTGCTCGATGGCCTACAACATGACGGAAGAACCCCAGCGCCGCGCGCTTTTGCGTCGCTTCGATCACGCCGCCATCTTCCTCATGATCGCCGGCACCTACACGCCCTTCACCACCATCCGCTTCGATGGCGCCTGGGCGGTTTCTATGACGACGCTGGTGTGGGCGCTGGCGCTGATCGGCGCGGCCGGCAAGCTGTTCCTGCCCGGCATCGGCAAGCGGGTTTGGATCGTCTTTTACGTGGCGTTGGGCTGGCTGGTGGTGGCCGCGCTGGGACCTATGCTTGAGGGCGTGCCGCTGGCGGGGCTCATCCTGCTAGCGATCGGCGGGGTGCTCTACACCATCGGCATCCCGTTCTACACCTGGGAGCGCCTGCCTTTCCGCCGCGCCATCTGGCACGGCTTCGTCATCTGCGCGGCGGCGGTGCATTATGCGGCGGTGTTGACGGGCGTCGTGTTCGCTTGACCTAACGGACCCGCGCGACCTTCGCGCCGCCACGTGCTAAGCACGCTCCGATGGAGCACGCCCGATGACCGACCCCACCTGTTTCAAGCTCAGCATCGAAAACAACGTCGCCCATATCGTTTTGGACCGCCCCAAGGCTTTCAACGCGATGACACGCGCGTTCTGGAACGAACTGCCGGCGCTGGTGCATGACATCAATGATAGCGCCAAGGCGCGCGTGATCGTCATTTCCTCAACCGGCAAGCATTTCACCGCCGGCATGGATCTTTCCGTTTTCAGCGATGGCGAAGGCGTGGCCGCCCAGGGCGGCGATCAGTACGCGCGCGCCGAAGCCTTCCGTCAGTTCGTGCTGCGGCTGCAGGATAGTTTTTCTTGTCTGGACAATGCGCGCATCCCAGTGCTCGCCGCGATCCAGGGCGGGTGCATCGGCGGCGGCGTGGATTTCATCTCCGCGTGCGACATCCGCTACGCGACCGAAGACGCCTTCTTTCAAATCCACGAAATCAATATCGGCATGACGGCCGATGTCGGCACCTTCCCGCGCCTGTGCAAACTCATCCCCGAAGGCTGGGTGCGTGAGTTGGCCTATGCGGGCCGGCGCCTGCCTGCGCAGAAGGCCAAGGAGATCGGCCTCGTCAACGACGTCTTCGCCACACAAGAGGCGATGCTCGCGCACGTGCTTCAGCTTGCCGCCGAGATCGCCGAGAAATCACCTGTCGCCGTGGCCGGCTCCAAACGCATGATCAATTATGCGCGCGACCACTCCATCGCCGACGGCCTAGATTACATCGCCACCTGGCAGGCCGGCATGTTCGCGCCGCCTCACATGATGGAAGCCTTCGCCGCCAAGGCGCAAAAGCGCCCGGCTGCATTCCCTGATCTGGCCCCCATCCGCAAGAAAATGTGAACCGGCCGTGCCTTTGCCGGCATGAGATTGTAAAGCAGCGCCCATGGATATCCGATTTCTCCCGCCCGGCCCGAACCCGCCGCACGAGGTCAACGCCTTCATCGAAATTCCCCAGGGCGGGCTGCCGGTGAAATACGAGTTGGATCAGAAATCCGGGGCGCTGTTCGTCGATCGGTTCCTGCACACTTCGATGTTGTATCCAAGCAATTACGGCTTCATCCCCAACACGCTGGCCGAAGACGGGGATCCAATAGACATCCTGGTGGTGACGCCCATGCCGGTCGTGGCGGGATGCGTGATACGTTCGCGCCCGGTGGGCGTGCTGCTGATGAGCGACGAGAAAGGCGTGGACGAAAAAGTGCTCGCCGTGCCGGTGGACGCGCTCAATCCGTTTTACAAGGACGTCAAGTCGCACGAAGACCTGCCGCCGTTGCTGGTGCAGCAAATCGCCCATTTCTTCACCCACTACAAGGATCTCGAGCCAGGTAAGCGGGCCAGTGTCGGCGAATGGGCGCCGCTGGCGACCGCGCACGAGCGCATCATGCTGGCGATCTCGCGCAAGACATGACGAACGCCGCCGCCGCCGCCGCGCTGATTGAAGCGCTCGAAATCGCCGCTGAGGCCGCCCAGGGCGGGCCGACGGCGCTTGTGTCCGCCACAATCGAGATTCTGGCCGCAGGCGAAGGCGCGCCGCCGCAGGCGCGCGTCGTGCGGAAAACCAAGACACTGGTGTTCGCGGCCGCGGAGATCAAATCCGAATCCGGCGCGCTGCTGGCGAGCGCCACAAGCGTCCATAAGATTGTCGCTTAAACGCGGGGCGCGACCCAGCGCATTTCCGCCAATGTCGCCGCGTGCAGAACGTCGGGATCAATCGCGTCGAACGGATCGCTCGGCCCGTCATAATCAGCGGGCAGGCGATAAACCCGCCAGAAGCGCCCATCGGCGGCGGTTGAACAGGCGAAGCCCGCCGCGCCCTGCACTTGCTCGGACGCGCAAAACTCCGTCTCTTCCTCCGGCGCATCGAAAACCGAACGCCCCACGATCTCGCCCAGCGGCCCGCGGGCCTGCGTGGAATCGGTGGTGATGGAATGAATGTGGGCGCCATCGGCGGTGGGATTGATCTGGAACACGACCTCATCGCCGGCGGAGAGCGTGATCGCGGTGAAGGGCTCGCCCTCCACCTGCTGCTGCACTTGCGCGACCACATAGTTCGGCGCCGCCGCGCGCACGGCGTCGAGCGTCATCGGCAGCGCCTGGGTGATGCCGGCGGCGCCGTTGGGGCCAATGTTGGCGTCGTAGTTCGGCGCCTCGACGACGGGGAATTCCTGCTGCTTGGCCTCACGGTTCTCGCACGCCGCCAAAACCAGCGCCGCCAAACCAAGCGCGAACAATCCCCGCTTCATCCCCATCGCCGCACGCCCCTTAGTGAAACACTTCAAACAAACCCGCCGCGCCCATGCCTCCGCCGATGCACATGGTCACCACGGCGTATTTGGCTTTGCGGCGGCGCCCTTCCATCAGCACGTGGCCGACAAGCCGCGCGCCCGTCATTCCGAACGGATGGCCGATGGCGATCGAGCCGCCATTGACGTTGTACTTTTCGGGATCGATGCCGAGGCGATCGCGCGAATAGAGGCATTGGGAAGCGAACGCTTCGTTCAGCTCCCAAAGGTCGATGTCATCGACCTTGAGGCCCTGGCGCTCCAGCAGGCGCGGCACGGCGAACACCGGGCCAATGCCCATTTCATCAGGCTCGCAACCGGCCACGGCGAAGCCCTTGAACAGGCCCATCGGCGCGATGCCGCGCTTTTCGGCTTCCTTTTCGTCCATCAGCACGACGGCGGCAGCGCCATCGGAAAGCTGGCTGGCGTTGCCAGCGGTGACGAAATGCTCAGGCCCGCGCACGGGCTCGAGCTTGGCCAGACCCGCGAGCGTGGTGTCGGCGCGATTGCACTCGTCCTTTGTCACCGTGTAGTCGACTAGGCTCTCTTCCTTCGTCTCCTTGTTGACGACCTTCATCTTCGTCGCCATCGGCACGATCTCGTCATTGAACAAGCCAGCCGCCTGCGCCGCGGCGATGCGCTGCTGCGAGCGCAGCGAGTATTCATCCTGATATTCGCGGCTCACATTGTAGCGTTTGGCGACGATGTCGGCGGTTTCGATCATCGGCATCCACAATTCAGGCTTGGTCTTGAGCAGCTCTTCCTCAGTGATGCGATAGCGGTTGGCGTGGCCGCTCATCTGCACCAGCGAAATGGATTCAACGCCCCCGCCTACAGCGGCCTTGGCGCCTTCGTTCATGATGTAATGCGAAGCCTGAGCGATCGCCTGCAAACCGGAAGAGCAGAACCGGTTCACGGTCGTCCCGGAACTCGTAACCGGCAGGCCGGCGCGGATCAGCGAAAGGCGCGCGATATTGGTGCCGGAGGCGCCCTCTGGCGCACCGCAGCCGATCACCACGTCTTCGATCTCCGCCGGATCGAGCTTGGAGCGCGCCACGGCGTGCTTGATGGCGTGGCCCGTCATCGTGGCGCTGTGCGTATCGTTGAAGCCCCCGCGGATTGACTTGGCCAAACCCGTGCGGGCGTAAGAAACGATGACTGCGCGTCCCATGACGATCTCCCTAATGTGCGCGCACCCTAGACGCGCGGACACGGCGGCGAAAGCCCGCCGCCGCGTCATCCCGGCGCATCCGCGCGCTACGAGATCGCTTCGTTATTGACCAGCCCGCCGGTCGGCGCGGGTTCGGAGCGCGCCGGCGGCGGCGTGGTGCTCGCGCGCGGAGCGCCGGAAACGCCGCCTTGCGTAAAGATGCCGCGGCCGCGATCCTGAATCCACTTGGCGATATCCTCGCTCAACACGCCCGCGACGATCCCCACCAGCGAGATCGTGAACGGATTGAGCGTTGAGGATGTCGTGGCTTGCACCACGCCCGATCCCATTGAGAAGCCCGCGATCGCCGCGTTCGCCAGCACGTAAACCGCCAACGCCGCGCACATGCCGAAGATCAGCCGGACCACGATTTCGGCCATCGTCACCGGCTCAGGCCGGTTCAGATACGCGGGGAAAAGATAAAGAAGCGAACCCAGCGCCCCCATCAGCAACACCAGCGTCGTTGAAAGCAGCGCCGGATGGCCTTGCGCCAGATAGGCCGCCACGCCGAGCGGGCTCATCGTGCCGAGCGCCTCCGCTTCGCCGCGCACGCGCGCATAGTGCTGATAGTTCGGCACCACGCTTTGTTGCAGCGCGTAGATGCGGCGGTTGGATTCTTCCACCTGCACGCCCAGCGCACGCTGGCGCGCCAGCAGCGCGGCGCGATCGGCTTCGGCGGCGTCGCCGCCGGTTTCGGTTTGCGCCAGCTGTTGCACCTGCGCCTGCAGGCCAACAATGGTTTGCTGATCCGCCGCCGAAAGGCCGGCGCGCCCAGCGACCGCCGCCACGCGCTGCGACAGCGCCTGCGCGCTGGTGTCGGCAACGTTGCCCTGGATCCCGGCGCGTTCTTCGATCGGCGCCACAGCGCCCACGATCGAAGCGGCTGCGGCGGAGGCATCGGTGTTGGCGCGCTCTACGCGCGCATCCACAGCGGCGAGCGCGTTCTCAATTTCCAGCAGCGCGCCGCGCGGTTCGGCGGTTTCGGCCTCGAGCTTCGCGATCTGCGCGTCAGCTTCGGCGAGCCGGTGAAAGTCGATCAGGCCGTTGGTGTCAGGTGCGATCTGCGCCACGCCGAATTGGAAATCCCGCGCGCTGAACGCCAGCGACGCCGCGCCCAATGTGCCCACCATGGCGACCGCAAGCACCACCCCGACCGAGAATTTGTAGAAAGTCATCGCCGCCCACCCCCTTCTGGATGTTCCGCGCGCCGCCCTGCCCAGCGCCCGGGCTGAGGCTAGAGCGTTTCAAATGGTTAATCACTCCCCCAAAGCGGCCGGTTACAAACCGCTGAATAATTTTTGATGCCTTCAATTTTCTCTTGTCAGCCCTTAGCCGTCAGGGCAAATTGCCTGTGCGCATTCCTCCCCGAAGCGCAGACCGCAACCCAGGAGACCACCATGTCCGCCTTCAAAACCGTGTGCGCCGCAATCGTTCTCAGCGCGGGCCTGGCCGGCGCCGCCTATGCGCGCGACGTGTTCACCGCCCGCCTCGACGCCCCCGCCCAGCAATCGCGCGTGATCGTCGATCAAGTGATTTGGAATTGCGACGGCGACGCCTGCACCGCCCGCCCCAACCGCAGCGCCAGCGTGCGCGCCTGCCGCCAATTCGCCCGCGCCACCGGCGCGCGCGTCACCGCTTATGGCAGCGAAAGCGCACAGCTCTCGGCTGACGAACTGGCCCGCTGCAACGGCGAAAGCGGCGTGCAGCAAGTACAAAACACCCCCGCCACCGCGGACTAATCACGAGGTCTGAGCC
>JAEUMU010000154.1 GCA_016791325.1 Hyphomonadaceae bacterium | reverse complement strand
TGAGGCAATCGCCAATGCGGGCATCATCGGCCTCGGTGAAATTCTTCGCCAAGATCCGGCGATCGGCAACGGCGGCTTTGGCGCAGGCAACATCCTCTCCGGCGGCGGCGCGCAGACGATCGACCTGCGCAACTTAGGCCCGCAACGCACGCTCGTGCTTGTGGATGGCCAACGCTATGCGCTGTTCACGGACTCGCTCCAGAACGAAGGCCAAGACTTGGGCCTGCTGCCGTCCAGCATGATTCAGCGCGTGGAAATCCTGCGTGACGGCGCTTCGACGGCCTATGGCGCGGACGCAGTCGCCGGCGTTGTGAACTTCATTCTGCGCGACAATTTTGAAGGCTTCGAGGCGTCGGGCCTCTACGGCATTAGCGACCGCGGCGACGCCGAACAGATGCGCGTCGGCTTCACGATGGGCGCCTCCAGCGATCGCGGCAATGTCGTGATGGCGATGGAATACCAGAATCGCGATCGCGTGCCGCAAGTTTCCGGCCGAGGCTTGATGAGCACGCCGTTCGGCGGCGGCATCACCGCCAACCCGTTCGCGACGGTTGGCTCCGGCATCGGCGGACCGCAGCTGCGCACGCCTGGCGGTGCGCTGGTGCAGGCTTTCGGCGTGTTCGGCGGCTTCTGCCCCGCCGCGTGCGACGGCGGCACAACGAGCAGGTACAATTACGCGCTGGATCAGGACATCCAGTCGGGCCTCGAAGGCTACAACATCGCCTTCAACGGCACTTACGAGATCACCGACAGCATTGAGTGGCACGGCACGGCCATGTATGGCTCGCGCTATTCTGAGCTTGGCCTCGCAGCTAACCCGATCAGCGCCAACCTGCCTTCAGGGCCCTACCTGTCTGGCGTGCGCATCGGCGCTGCGGAAACTTCAAATCCGTACGGGCAAGAACTCGCGCTGACTTGGCGGCCGGTGCCTTACGGCTCGCGCTCGCAGACGTTCCAAGCCAACCAGATCTGGCTTTCGACAGGTCTCACCGGACGCATCGCCGAAAACTACACCTGGGACGTCACGGCGACGCACTCGGAAGTTAGCTCCAACGGGCAGACGGAAGTTGTGCCGAACATCGTGCGCCTTACACGCCTGTTGAACCCGTCGCAATGCGCCGCCGATCCGGTTTGCTCATCGCCAGCGGTGGGCGCGGTGGCGAACGTCCGCAATCTATTCTCCGGCGTCACTCCGTTGACGGCGGGACAGCAGAACTATGCGTTCTACGTGCAGTCGACGAACTCGCGCTTCATCACCGATACGGTGCAAGCGTCGATCAGCGGGCCGATCTTCACGTTGCCGGCCGGTGACGTGGCGTTTGCCGTTGGCGCGGAGTACCGTGAAGAGTACGGCAAGGCGACGCCTGACTCGGTGACGCAGGGCGGCGAATCCATCGCCAACGCCACGTTCCCGACCGAAGGCACCTTTGACGTGCTCGAGTTCTTCGCAGAGCTTGACATCCCGCTGCTGCGCGGCGCGCCCCTCGCGGACGAACTCTCACTCAACCTGCAGGGTCGCCATTCGGACTTCTCGAATTTCGGCACGGCCGAAACTTGGAAAGTCGGTCTGGTGTGGGCGCCCTTCGCGGATCTCCGCGTGCGAGCGAACATGGGCACCTCTTTCCGTGCTCCGAACGTAACCGAGCTGTTCTCCGTCGGCGTGCAGTCGTTCAACGCGGTGACGGACCCCTGCTCAACCGGCCCGATCAGCGGCGCCTCCGGCGGCGCGTACAACGACGCGCTGGCGGCTGCGACTTGCGCGGCACTTGGCGTGCCGCTGACCTGGGTGCAACCTGCGTCGCAGCAACGCGTGCTCGCGGGCGGCAACCCGAACCTGCAGCCGGAAGAGGGTGAAACCTACACCGTCGGCTTCGTCTATCAGCCGAGCTATTTCACGCCGCTCACGATCACGGCCGACTATTGGCACCTCGAACTGTCGCAAGCGGTGGTTCCGGGCGCGCTGCAGCAGCGGATCAACAATTGCTATCGGCAAACGCCGCCAAACCTGGCCCAGTTCTCCGTTCCTGGCGGCCAGTGCTTCGGCCTCGCCGATCGCACCTCCGCAGGAGCGATGACCAACCTCGTCTCAATTCTGCAGAACTCAGCTGCGGTCTCGGAGACGTCGGGCATCGACTTCTCGGTGATCCTCAACCTCAGCAACATCGGACCGGGCGATCTGCGCCTCTCCGCGCGGACCTCCTATCTGGAAAACGCGACGGGCGGCCTCTTCCTCGGCGCCGGCTTCGACGCCACGGGGTATTTGGACTCACTGATCACCGGCACGGCGTTCCCGGAATATCGCAGCACGTTCGACGCCGACTACGATCTGGGCCCCTGGCGCTTCAGCTGGCAGACCCGCTTCACCGCCGGAATGGTCGACGCGAACTGCCCGGCTGCGGCCTGCCCCGTCGGCAACGCTTACAACTACACGGGCACGGACGACTATTACGTCCACGATGCGCGTATCCGCTACTCGGCGGATTCGTGGTCGCTGACCTTCGGCATCAACAACGTGGCTGATGAAGAAGCGCCGCTCGCGCTGAACACCGGCAACAACACGATGACGAATGGCTACGACATGATTGGCCGAGCCTACTTCATCGGGCTGAACGCCCGCTTCTGATCCAATCGAACCCTAGAGCGACTTGCGGCGGACCTCACGGTCCGCCGCTTTTTCTGTACGCCGCGCAATCGTTGGCGCGCCGCGCGACAGATCTTCCCGGGAGTTTTAGCGCTGAAGCTGGCGCACGCGCATGCGGCGGCGCTTGGGGGTCGGCGGCGGCATGCCATCTGGCACGACCAGCGCGGAAGCGGCGCCATAGTCGGGCGGTGCGAAGCCGTTATAGGCCTCCACTCGTGCGAGCGCGCGAAAGTGCGCTGCGGGCGCGCCGCTCAGGCGGTACGTCTCCGCAGCGGCGGGCGTGAGATAGCCGGCGCGCTCCAGTTCGTCGACGCGGCGCGGATAAACAGCGCGCGGCGGGGGCGCCGCCGCAACCTGCACAAGGTGTTCCACCGCGTCGGAAACGGGCTCCACAGCGACGCCATCGCGGGAAAAGTGCTCAGCCATCGCGCTCACATCGCAGCGCGCCGCGAGGTAGCGCAAACCGCCCTCCAGCAACGACTCGCCATGCAAGGCCGCCCAGAGGCCGGCTTGATAGCGCCACGTCAGGGAAGCGACGTCATCGAGACTGCTGATGGCGCCTGCTTGATCGAACTCCAGCATCACCGCGCAACGCAATGTCGGCTGCACAAGCACGAGCGCGCCGTCATGCCCGTCATCGTCGATGCGGCCGGCGGAGACAAAACCGAGCTTGCTCAAGATGCGTGCAGCAGCGGGGAGGAATTCTCGCGAGGTGCAATAGGCGTAGTGATCAATGTTGGCCCAGCCAACGCCGGCGCGCTCCTGGCGGCGCTGCTGTAGGGCGGCGGGAGCGCAATTGGCGGTGAAATATTCCCGCTCTGCCCGCAGGAAGAGCGCACACGCCCAATCCGGGCCCAGATCGGCCGCAGCGACCTCAACGAGCCGCTCAAGGTGATCAAGGCCGCCCTCCGGGGCACGGAACTGCCGGCGGCGCGTGCGGAAGATTTGCTGATGCAAACGCCCGCGCCTTTCTTTCCGCGCGCCGAGGGCGGGCGCAAACAGCCCCCGCCCACCGTTGCGCTCGACCGCAAGGACGTCCACCTCACCGCCACCGGCAAGCTTCGTGCGGCGAAACGGTCCGAAGGCGGCGCCCTCCACGGGGGCATCAAGCTCAAGCGCGTCTAGCAAGGCTTCAATCCGCTCTGCGCGCAGCACGATCGCCATGCGCGCGCTGACGATCATGTCCGGGAGGTAAGGTGAAGCATGGCGCCACACCTGCCCAAGAACGCGCCCCTCCCGCTCGCAGAGCCAACCGCCCTTCTGCAAGGTCTCCGGTGCAAACGGCCCCGCCAAGCTCTCAACTACATCACAGAGGCGTAATGCGCACAGCGTGCGAAGGCGTTCGGCGAGCGCCGCCAGAATCGGCGCCCGCACGCACGCTTCCTCAATCGCAAGCGACACGACGCGCTCGGCCTCTGGAAACGTGGTCCAGCTGGTTTCCGGGGCTAACACGCGCATGCAAAACTCGCCGCTTTCGCAACGCGAGTTTACAGGTGCTCGCGCACCGTTCTTGACCGTTTCACGCATTGCACGCGCAGCGCATGAACAATCGCGCCCTTCACGCGGGTGTGATCAGGAGGTCCCATTCTCACGCGCCCGTGATCGGGCGCCATTAACGCAGCGCGCATGAAAGCCGCGTCCGATCTCGACGCGCGCTATTCGTCGGCGATGAAGCGCATTTGATCGCAAGCGCACGAGCGCCTGTCGCGCGTTTATTGACTGAACTCGAACTCAATTCGATTGTTTACGAGCAATGGCTTTCGGTGAAGCAGACGCAGGCGCGCTCCCACTTGAGGTGGTGGAGTCGCTTTTGAATCACCTGCCGCGCGCGCCCTTTTTCGTGAAGGACAAGTCGCTGCGCTTTATCAGCGCCAATGCGGCGATGCTTGAGCTTTGCGGCGTCGCCAACCGCGCAGATTTCATCGGCAAGACGTCGCGTGATTTTTTTGCGCCGGCTGCATGGCCTCGCTACGAGGCGATGGATCGTTTCGTGATGCGCTCGGGGCGGCCAATCCGCGACCAGTTGCAGATGGTAGCGCCGCTGGGGGCTGCGCCAGCGTGGCTGCTTTTCTCGAAATGGCCGGTGCTGGGCGCACGCGGCGAAGTGAGCGGCATCGCGGCCATGGCGCGCAAACTGGAGCGCCCGAACAAGCGCCACCCGACCTACCAGCGCCTTGCTGTTGCGATCGAGCATATCCAGGCTTCACCGCACGCGCCGGTCGATGTCGGCGATCTAGCCCGGCGCAGCGGCGTTTCGGTGTCGCAGTTCGAGCGTGACTTCGTGAAGCTGCTCGGCGTTTCACCCCGCCGCTACGCCACCCGCGTGCGCATCGATGCCGCGCTCACGCTGCTGCGCGGACCCGATCCTATCGCCCAGATCGCGCACGCCTGCGGCTACGCAGATCAAAGTGCGTTCACGCGCCGGTTCAAACTGGCCGTTGGCATGACGCCAGGCGATTACCGCCGCACCGCCGCCAGCGCAGCGCCCGTGGCCGCCGACACGGAAGAAGGCTGAAGGCGCCAGCGCCTCAACGAGGGGCGGCCGCCCCGGCAGGGCTACGCGAAATTTTTTGTGTTCTGCGCTCACGCGATGAGCGAGAGAAGTGGATGGTGGAGCCAAGCGGGATCGAACCGCTGACCTCCTGCATGCCATGCAGGCGCTCTCCCAGCTGAGCTATGGCCCCGACGCCGCCGTTCGCACGACGGGCGGAAATGGGTGGCGGAGACTACGCTCCACGGAGATTGGCTTCAAGCGCGGTTAGCGCCTGCTGTCGTCGTCGTCGTCCTCGCTCGGCAGATCGCCGATCTCGTCCTCGTTGAATTCCTCCTCGTCCTCGAGCAGCGGCACCGAATCGTCGTCGGCCGCGTCTTCGAGCTCGGGGTCGGACTCGGAGAAGCCCTCGGGCAGGTCTTCGCCGGAGGGGGCGGAGTCCTCATCTTCATCGTCGACCAAGAGAGGCTCGGCTTCGGCGTCGGCGTCGGCCTCCGGAACCTCCTCCTCGTCTTCATCCTCGTCGTCGGACTTGACCTTCGCCTCGGCCTCTTCGTCCTCGTCTTCGTAAGTTGTCTCGTTGGCGCTCACGCGGGAGCGACCGCGACGGATGCGCACGCCCTCCTCGGCGGGGTCGAAACTGGCCGAGCATTTGGGGCACGTCGCCGGACGCTTCCGGAGATCGTAGAATTTCGCCCCACAATTAGGACAAAGCTGC
>JAEUMU010000145.1 GCA_016791325.1 Hyphomonadaceae bacterium | reverse complement strand
TTTGCGCTGCGCTGCGCCGCAACGCCAGCCTGCACCATCTGCCGACGCTGGTGATTACCGCGCCGCACGATCAAACCACTGCCGCCGCCGTGATCGAGCGCGGGGCCACTGGCATCCTGCCGGTGAACAGCCCTAGCGAGGGGCCGATCAATTGGTTGTTTGAGTTTATCGCGCGCGAACGGCGCCGTCGCGACGCAGAACACGAAATCCGCGCCCTGCGCGATGTTATGGGCGATACGCGCACCGGGCTGTTCCGGCCTGACGCGTTCGAGGCTCATCTCTCACGCCTCGCTGCTGATCACCATGCCAGCGGGCGCGCGATTAGCCTTGTCGCCTTACGTGTGTTGCCGGCGCACGGCGCTCGTCAGCCGGATGAGAATACCTGGAAACGGGGTTTCTCCGAAATCGCCAGCCTCGCCGCCAGGCTTATGCGGGAAACAGATAGTGGCGCAGCGCTAGGCGGGGACATCATCATCGTGGCTTTGCCTGCGGCGCGCCTTATCGCTGCAAAGCGAACGGGCGAACGCATCGCCTCTGTGGCTGAGTGCACCGCGTTCGCCTCAGGCGAAGGCAGCGTGGGCCCGCTCGTGTTTGAACAGAACGCAGTTGAACTCCAGCCCGGTGAAAGCGGCGCAGCCTTGTTGGCGCGCGCGCTGCGGGCGTTCGAAGATCAGAGCATTCACGCTTAGGCGGCCTTGCGGCCCACCAGCCGCGCCATCGCTTCCAGCACTGTGCGCAGCGCTTTCAGGCGCGAGCTCGCCTCCACCCAGCCGCCCTGCACCACCAGTTTGCCATCGGGCCGCATCTTGAAATCATCCGGGCGTTCCTGGACATAACGCACCAGCGCCATCGGATCGGGGAAGCCCCCATCCCGGAACGTCAGCACCGCGCCCTTCGGGCCGGCGTCAAGCTTCGCGATCTGGCAACGCCGACACAACGCCTTCAGCGCCGCAACGGCGATCAACTGGTCGGCCTCCGGCGGTAGCGGCCCAAAGCGATCGATCAATTCTGCGGCGAAAGCTTCGCGCTCATCATCGGAATCCAATTCCGCCAACCGCCGATAAAGCGCCAGCCGCACAGTGAGGTCGGCAACGTAATCTTCTGGGATCAAAACCGAGGCGCCCACATTGATCTGCGGCGACCATGATTTCTCGCTCACCGCCTCATCGCGCCCCTCGCGCAGCGCCGCCACCGCTTCTTCCAGCATGGATTGGTAGAGCTCCACACCCACTTCACGGATGTGGCCCGATTGTTCTTCACCCAATAAATTACCGCCGCCGCGCATATCGAGATCGTGGCTAGCCAAGGTGAAGCCTGCGCCCAGTGCGTCCAGCGACGCCAATACCTTGAGCCGCTTCTCCGCGCTGGCCGTCAGTGATTGCTCCGCTGCAGTGGTGAGATACGCGTAGCCGCGCACTTTCGAACGCCCCACCCGGCCTCGCAGCTGATAAAGCTGCGCCAGACCGAACATATCGGCGCGGAACACGATCAGCGTGTTCGCCCGCGGAATATCGAGGCCGCTTTCCACGATGCTGGTTGAGAGCAGCACGTCGAATGCGCCGTCGTAGAAGCTCGTCATGATCTCATCGAGTTGGCCGGCCGGCATTTGGCCATGCGCCACCGCGAACGTCACCTCAGGCACAGTGCGGCGCAAAAACGCCGACGCTTCCTCCAGATCGGCAATGCGCGGCGTGACGAAGAAGCTTTGTCCGCCGCGGTATTTTTCCCGCAGCAGCGCCTCGCGTACCGTCACCCCATCCCAAGCTGTCACATAAGTCCGCACCGCCATGCGATCGATCGGCGGCGTTGTGATCAAGCTCATCTCACGGATGCCGGCTAGCGCAAGCTGCAGCGTGCGCGGAATCGGCGTGGCGGAAAGCGTCAACGCATGCACATCCGCGCGCATGTCTTTGAGGCGTTCTTTGTGTTTCACGCCAAAATGCTGCTCCTCGTCGATGATCATGAGGCCGAGGTCGCGGAACACCACCTGCTTCGACAAAAGCGCGTGCGTGCCGACGACGATCTCCACCGTGCCCTCGCTCAAGCCCGCCCGCGTTTCGCTAGCCTCTTTGGTCGTCACAAGGCGCGAAAGTTGGCGCACGCGCACGGGCAGGCCGCGGAAACGCTCGCTGAAAGTACGGAAATGTTGGCGGCACAGCAAAGTCGTTGGGGCCACCACCGCGACCTGTTTGCCCGACATCGCCACTAGAAACGCCGCCCGCAGCGCCACTTCCGTTTTTCCAAAGCCGACATCGCCGCAAATGAGGCGGTCCATCGGCCGCCCAGCCGCCAGATCGCCCACCACGTCCTCAATCGCGCTCAGCTGGTCTTCGGTTTCCTCGTAGGGGAAGCGTGCGCAGAATTCGTCCCAAAGTCCTTCAGGCGGAGAAACCGGCTCCGCCACGCGAGTCGCGCGCTGGGCGGCGATGCGCAGCAATTCTTCGGCCATGTCGCGCAGGCGCTGCTTCGCGCGCGCCTTGCGGCTTTGCCAAGCGACGCCACCGAGTTTGTCCAGCTGGGCTTCGGCGTCTTCGGCGCCGTAGCGGCTGATCAGCTCAAAATTCTCCACCGGCAAATAGAGTTTGTCGCCGCCAGCATAGGCCAGATCCAAGCAATCGTGCGGCGCTCCCTGCACGTCCAGCGTTTTCAAACCCTCATAGCGCCCGACGCCATGATCCTGGTGGACGATGAGATCGCCCGGTGAAAGCGCCGCCGCTTCTGCGATCACGCTGGAAGCCTTGCGCCGTTTGCGCGGCCGCGCCAAACGGTCGCCCAGAATGTCCTGCTCCGCCAGCACCGCGAAGCCGCCGGTTTCGAAGCCATGCTCCACCGGCAGCACGATCAGCGCTGGCGCCTGCTTCGGCGCCGCAGCGGCGTTGGCCCAACTCTCCGCGCGATAGATGGAATCGACGCCGTGATCGGCGAGCACGCCCCCCAAGCGCTCGGCCGATCCGTCCGACCACGCAGCGATCAGCACGCGTTTGCCCGCCTTGATCAGGGCCGCCACGTGTTGCGCCGCGGCTTCAAACACATTGGCGTCCGCCGTTTGCCGCTCGGGCGCGAAATCGCGCCCCGGCCGCGCCCCAAGATCGAGCTGATGCTTCGTTTCGCTGTCAAAGTGCGAGAACCGGCGCACAGCACGCACGCCCAACGCGCCGGTGAGATCGGATTCGGCAATGTAAAGCGCATCCGGCGCAGGCGCCCGAAATGGCGCACCGCCGCGCGGCACAGGCGCGGTCTTGCGCGCTTCGTAATGGTCGCGCGCGGTTTCCACGCGCTCGCGCAGGGCGTCCTCCGCCAGCGCGTCGAACGCTACTAATGCATCAGGCCCCGCATACTCGAATACGGTTTCGAGGCCGTCATAGAAATACGGCAGCCATTGCTCCACGCCCTGGCGGCGAATGCGCGCGCTCACAGCATCGTAAAGCGGATCACTCACTGCGCCGAACGCTTGGCTGAAGCGCTTTCTGAACCGAAGCACGCTCTGCTCATCCAGCAGCACTTCGCTCACCGGCGTCAGCACAGCATCCTTCAGCGGGCGCTTTGAAATCTGCGTCTCTGGATCGAAGGCGCGGATAGTTTCCAGCGTGTCGCCGAAGAAATCGAAGCGCAACGGCTCCGGGGCGCCCGGCGGATAAACATCGATCAGCCCGCCGCGCACAGCGAACTCGCCCGGCGCGCGTACGGTGGAAGCGCGCGTGTAGCCGTTGATGACCAGATAGCCTTCAAGCTCCCCCATAGAGGCTTCGTCACCGGATTTCGCGGCGAAGGCGCCCGCCGCCAGGCGCGCCCGCGGCGGCACGCGCTGCGCCACCGCCGAAGCGGTTGCGATCACCAGCAGCGGTCCCGCTTTGGCATCGCGCCGCGCCAGGGCCGTCAGTGCGGCGCAGCGTTGCGCAGCAACGGCCGCGGCGGGAGAGATGCGATCATACGGCAGCGTGTCCCACGCGGGCAGCCTTAGCGTTTCCAGGTCTGGCGCAAAAAAGCGCACGCTGGCCTCGAACTGGGATGCGCGCGTTTCGTCTCGCGCCACGAAGAGCGTCACACCGCCACGTAGGCGTGCGGCGTCGGCCAGCGCGGCGGCGTCAACGCCTTCTGGCGCGCCAGTGACGACGATCGCCTCCTTGGCGCGCGCAAGGGTTTCGATGTGTTTGGGTGAAAGTACGGGATCGGCGGGCATCAGGTCGAACGTGAAAAGGCGCGAATCGCGGCCAGCGTTGGCGTGTCGTATTCCGGTGGGGCGGGCTCCGCGCCAATGATCCAGGCATAGACCTCCTGGTCAGGCGCATCGAGCAAAGCGGCGAAGGCGTCCAGCGCCTCCGCCTCCATGGTCTCGAGCCTGGCGTCGGCAAAACCGCCCAGAATCAAGTCAATCTCGCGGAAGCCCCGGCGCCACGCGCGGAATTTCAGCATCTTGCGGCGGTCGTCCATCGGGTCCGGTTTCGGGAGAGCGGGCGCCCGCCAATAGGCGGGGGCCGCGCTATAACGCATATGGGCGGCGATGTCAGCGTCAGCCAGGAAGGAATGAACGAAGCAAGCGCCCCCTCCGCAGCCGGGCTCGTGGCGGCCTTGATGGCGCCGGCGGCCGCCCCCAAGGGCGCGCGCCGGGAAACGATGGAGCTCGTCGGCAAGGTCGCCGGCGGAACTCTTGTGCGCGATCTGGTCTTCCTCGCGCCAACGGCTGCGATTGACCGCCGCAAGCGCGTGCCCATCGCCGAGACCGAGGACGGCGACATCGCCACCATCGAGGCCGAGGTCGACGCTCACATGCCCGGCTACAAGAACCTGCCTTACCGCATACGTCTGCGCGATGACTCGGGCTTCCTTTCGGTCGCCTATTTTCGCGGCAATGCGGAGATGCTGAAGCGTATGTGGCCAATCGGCCAGAAGCGCATCGTCAGCGGCGCGGTCACATTCTATGACGGCATGCGCCAGATGCTGCATCCCGACCACGTGGTCGATCCCACGCGCGGCGAGGCGCCGCCTGCTGTCGAACCGGTCTATCCCCTTACCCAGGGCCTCGCGGGACGCACGCTCGCGCGCACTATCCTCGCCGCGCTTGATACCGCTCCCGATGCGCCCGAATGGCTGGAAGCGAGCACCGTGAAGGCGCACGATTGGCCGGATTTCCGCACCGCGCTCGAGCATCTGCACCGCCCCGCCGCGCCGGAAGATGTCGCGGCCGAGGGGCCGTTTCGCACCCGCTTGGCCTATGACGAATTGTTCGCGCGCCAATGTGCTTTGCGTTTGCGACGCGCCCATCGCCGCAAGGAGGCCGGCCGCGCTGTGACAGGTGATGGGCGTCTCGGCGCGCGCTTGCTCGCAGGCCTGGGCTACAAGCCCACCGCGGCGCAGACCCGCGCGGTGCGCGAAATTCTCGACGACATGAGCGAGCCCTCGCCGATGCTTCGCCTGCTGCAGGGCGATGTTGGCTCCGGCAAAACGCTTGTTGCCGCGCTGGCGATGGCGCGCGCGGCCGAAGCCGGTCTGCAAAGCGCGATGATGGCGCCAACCGACATCCTCGCCCGCCAGCATGGCGCCACTCTGGCGCCGCTGCTTGAAGCGGCGGGCGTCCGCATGGCGGTGTTGACCGGGCGCGATAAGGCCGCAACGCGCCGCCCCATCCTGGAGGGCCTGGCCTCAGGGGAAATATCCGTGGTCGTCGGCACCCATGCCTTGTTTCAGGATGAGGTTACGTTTCACGACCTCGGCCTCGTCGTCATCGATGAGCAACATCGCTTTGGCGTGTCTGACCGTATGCGCATGGTCGCCAAGGGGTTTGCGCCGCACGTGCTGGTGATGAGCGCAACGCCGATTCCGCGCACGCTGGCGCTCTCCATTCACGGCGACATGGACCTCTCCATTCTCGATCAGAAGCCCCCCGGCCGCCAGCCGATCAAAACCGCCACCATGCCGCTCAATCGCATCGGCGAGGTAGCTGACGCTATCGCCGACGCCGCAAAGCGCGGCGAGCGCGCCTACTGGGTCTGCCCACTCATCGAAGAAAGCGAGGCCGTTGATCTCGCCGCCGTGGAGGATCGCCACGCTTCGCTTCGCGAACGCTTCGGCGCCGGCGTGGAATTGCTCCACGGCCGCATGACGCCAACCGCCCGGGAGGCCGCCATGGAGCGCTTCCGCAGCGGCCAATCCTTCCTGCTTGTCGCCACCACGGTCATCGAGGTCGGCGTCAACGTGCCAGAAGCGACCATCATGGTCATCGAGCACGCCGAACGCTTCGGACTCGCCCAATTGCACCAGTTGCGCGGCCGCGTAGGGCGCGGCGATAAGCAGGGCTCATGCGTG
>JAEUMU010000138.1 GCA_016791325.1 Hyphomonadaceae bacterium | reverse complement strand
GTCTGGTCAAGATCGAGGAGAGCTATCACTTCATCATGCTCGACCAGTTCGATCGCTTCATGAGCGAAGTGCGCACCTTCCTGGAGGGTTGATCGTCATGGCCTTGCATCTCGCACCCAGCTCGATGATCACGCTCGCGTGGGCCGGATGGGGCGTGTCGTGGATCGCGGCTTCGGTCTGGACACGCCGTACCGCAGCGCGTGCAGGCGTGGCGGAATGGCCGAGCCGGGTCGCCAACTTTATCGGCGCGGTGCTGGTCTTGGCGCCGACGCATAATTTCAGCCTCGGTCCGGAATGGGATGTGCGTGACGATGTGGCATGGGCGATGTTTGGCGTGATTGTCGCCGGCATTGCGTTTGCGTGGTGGGCGCGCCTGCATCTCGGCACCTTGTGGTCAGGCTCGGTCACGCGCAAAGCCGATCCCCGCAATGTTGATACAGGGCCGTACTCGATCGTGCGCCACCCAATCTATTCAGGCATCTTGGCGTCCGCGTTCGCAACCGCCATCGTGCGGGGTGAGGCGGGCGCACTGGCGGGAGCGGCGCTGCTGAGCTTTGGCATATGGATGAAGGCGCGTTTGGAAGAACGCTTCTTGAGCGAGGAGTTGGGGCCGGGATACGCTGCGTATCGTGCGCGCGTGCCGATGCTTGTGCCGTTCTTGCGGCTTTAGCGGCGCATAAATCCAGCCAGCACTTCGCATGCCCAGCGCGCTGCCGTCAGCGCGCTGATCGCGGCCACGTCCAGCGAGGGGTCGAACTCGGTCAAGTCCACGCTTCTCACTTTCGGATGCGCGCAGATGCGGCGCGTGGCGTCGAAGAAATCCTGCGCCGCCAGCCCGCCCGGCCGCGCCCCCGGCGCGCCGGGCATGGCGCTGCGCTCCACCACGTCGATGTCGAAATCGACATGGATCACGTCGCACTTCGCCGCCAGTTTCGCCAGCGCGTTCTCCGCAATCGCCGCCAGCCCTTGCGCGCGGCAGGCTTGCGCCGTCGCTACATAAATCCCTGCGCGCTTTGCTTTCTCGTGCGCCTTCTTGGTGTTGGCGAACGGCAGCAGCCCGATCTGCGCAATGTGCATGCCTGGAATGCCGTCCTCCAGCAGCGCCTGCACTGGGTTGCCGTTGGTGAGCCCGCAATCGGTGTCGCGCAAATCGAAATGCGCATCCAGCGTCAGCAGCCCCACGCGCTGCAGCGTGGGATCGAGCGCATGCACGCACGGCCGCGTCACTGCATTGTTGCCCCCCAGCACGATCGTCAGCGCGTGTGTTTTCGCTAACGGCGCCAGCCGCTCTGCTATTGGCGCCAGCGCCTCGCTTGGTTGCGCGCCGCCCAGGCCCACATCGCCCGCATCGAAGATGCGCACGCCCGAAAGGTCGGTCTCCGTCTCCAGATCATAGACGCTCATCCGCTTCATCGCCGCGCGCACCGCTTCCGGCGCGAGGTCGCAACGCCCCGGCGTGATTGAGCCCAAGCCCAAGGGCGCGCCCAAGAGCGCCACCGGCGCAGAAGCATCGCGCGTCAGAAGGTCGGCGGCGGAAAACCAGGAGCGGCAGTCGGAGTCAGTCATGGCTTCTCATACGCCGCCCCTCGCCGGGAGGGGAGGGGGCGTGTAAGAGAAGTCATGTTCGACACGCTTTGGATCGACGCCAATCTCGCCACCATGGCGCCCGGCCGCGCGCCTTATGGCGCGATTCCGCGCGGCGCCGTCGCCGCCAAGGATGGCAAGATCGCCTGGATCGGTTTCGCCGCCGATTTGCCCAAGCCAGCCGATGAGCTCGCGCACGAGGTTCGCCGGTGCGACAACGCCTGGATCACGCCCGGCCTGATCGAATGCCACACCCATCTCGTGTTCGGCGGCAATCGCGCGCGCGAATTCGAGATGCGCCTGGAAGGCGCGACCTATGAGCAAATCGCCCACGCGGGCGGCGGCATCGTCTCCACCGTCGCGGCCACGCGCGCGGCGTCGAAGCAGGATCTGATCGAAAGCGCACTGCGCCGCCTCGCCGGGCTTACGCGCGCGGGTGTCACCACGGTTGAAATCAAATCCGGCTACGGGCTCGATCTCGAAACCGAGATCAAAATGCTGGAAGCCGCCGGCGCATTGGCCCAGCCCGGCGCGGTGCGCATCAAGCGCACTTTTCTCGGCCTGCACGCGCTGCCGCCGGAGTTCAAGGAGGATCGCGCCGCTTATGTGCAGCTAGTCGCTGATGTGATGATCCCAGCCATCGCCGCTTCGGGTCTGGCCGACGCGGTTGACGCATTCTGCGAAAATATCGGCTTCACCACCGAAGAGGTGGATTACGTGTTCTCCGCCGCGCGCGCGAACGGCCTTGCGGTGAAGCTACACGCCGAACAGCTCAGCAACCAGCACGGCGCCAGCCTCGCCGCGCGCTATCGCGCGCTTTCCGCGGATCATCTGGAGTATCTCGATGATGCCGGCGTCGCGGCCATGGCCGCGGCCGGCACGGTCGCGGTGCTCTTGCCAGGCGCGTTCTATTTTCTCCGCGAAAAGCGTCTGCCGCCGGTGGAAAAGCTGCGCGCCGCCGGCGTTCGCATGGCTGTCGCCGGTGATTGCAACCCCGGCACCTCGCCGATGACATCGCCGCTCATGGCGCTCAACATGGCCTGCACCTTGTTCCGCCTCACGCCCGAAGAAGCGCTCGCCGGCGCCACGCGCGAGGCCGCGCAGGCTCTCGGCATGGGCGATGAGCTCGGCACGCTGGAGCTTGGCAAAGCCGCGGATCTCGCCATTTGGAACGTCGAATCCCCGGCGGAGCTCAGCTATTGGCTTGGCGCCCCGCTTCTGCGGGAGCGCGTGTTCGCGGGGAGGGTGGTCTAGTTGCGCGCAACGCGCTAACACGCCCAAAATTTTCGGGAGGCCCCATGAATCCCCGCCGCGATCCATCGCGCGTCATTCGCGCGCCGCGAGGCGATCAGCGCAGCTGCAAATCCTGGCTCACCGAAGCCGCTTTGCGCATGCTGATGAACAATCTCGATCCCGATGTCGCCGAACATCCCGAGGAGCTGGTGGTCTATGGCGGCATCGGCCGCGCCGCCCGCGATTGGGCGGCCTACGATAAGATCGTGGAAACGCTGCGCCGTCTGGAAGCGGATGAAACGCTGCTGATCCAATCCGGCAAGCCCGTCGGCGTATTCAAAACCCACGCTGATGCGCCGCGCGTGCTGTTGGCCAATTCCAACATCGTGCCGCGTTGGTCAACGTGGGAGCATTTTGACGAACTCGATCGCAAAGGCTTGATGATGTACGGCCAGATGACGGCCGGCTCGTGGATCTATATCGGCACGCAAGGCATCGTGCAGGGCACCTACGAAACCTTTGCCGAAATGGGCCGCAAACATTACGGCGGCGATTGGTCCGGAAAATGGATTCTCACTGCGGGCCTGGGCGGCATGGGCGGCGCCCAGCCGCTCGCCGCTGTCATGGCTGGCGCGTGTTGCCTCGCCATCGAATGCCAAAGCGATCGCATCGATAAGCGCTTGCAGACACGCTACCTCGATAAGCGCGCCGAAACTTTGGATGAAGCGCTCGCGCTGATCAACCAAGCCTGCGCCAGGCAGGAGGCGATTTCCGTCGGCCTGCTCGGCAACGCCGCAGAAATTCTGCCCGAGATGGTCAAGCGCGGCCTCCGCCCCGATGCAGTCACGGATCAAACCTCCGCGCACGATCTGGTCAACGGCTATCTGCCCGCCGGCTGGAGCGTCGAGCGCTGGGTCCAGACGCGCGCGCAAAATCCGGAAGCCGTGCGCGAGGCCGCCTCCGCCTCCATCGCCGTGCATGTGCAAGCCATGCTCGATTTCCATAAGGCCGGCGTGCCCACGGTCGATTACGGCAACAACATCCGTCAGGTCGCTAAAGATCACGGCGTCGAAGACGCCTTCGCGTATCCGGGCTTCGTGCCGGCCTACGTGCGCCCGCTCTTCTGCCGCGGCGTCGGCCCGTTCCGCTGGGCCTCGCTGCGCGGCGATCCCGAAGACATCGCCAAGACCGATGCGAAAGTGAAAGAGCTCATCCCCGATGATGCGCATCTGCATCGCTGGCTCGACATGGCCAAGGAGCGCATCGCGTTCCAAGGTTTGCCCGCGCGCATTTGCTGGGTCGGTTTGGGCCATCGCCATCGCCTGGGCCTGGCCTTCAACGAAATGGTCGCGCGCGGCGAAATCGGCCCGCTCGTGATCGGCCGCGATCATCTTGATAGCGGCTCGGTCGCCTCGCCCAATCGCGAAACCGAGAAGATGCGTGATGGCAGCGATACGGTTTCCGATTGGCCGCTTCTCAACGCGCTCTTGAACACCGCCTCGGGCGCAACCTGGGTGTCGCTGCATCATGGCGGCGGCGTTGGCATGGGCTATTCGCAGCACAGCGGCGTCGTCATCGTTTGCGATGGCAGCGAAGCCGCCGCCACGCGCATCGCGCGCGTGCTATGGAACGATCCCGGCACCGGGGTCATGCGCCACGCCGACGCCGGCTATGAAGAAGCCATCGCCTGCGCGAAAGAACAGAAACTCGATTTGCCGTCGCTTTGAATCACGTCGTCACTCCGGGGCGATGCACGGCGTCAAACCCGGAGCCCAGGGCCAACGCACGGCCGCTTGCCCTGGCGTGCGGGTTCTCGCTCCGCGAGCCCCGAATGACGAAAGGGGAGAGATATGAAAAAGCTTAGCCTCGCAGAACTCCGCGCCATCTGGGCCGGCGCCGGCGCGTTCACGCTCGACGCCGCCGATTACGCGCGCATCGAGGCGTCCGCGCAGACCGTGCAAACCGCGCTCGCTTCCGGCGCTGCGCTCTATGGGATCAACACCGGCTTCGGCAAGCTCGCCTCCACTCGCATTGATGCTGATAAGCTGGCCGAACTGCAACGCAATCTCGTGCGCTCGCATGCTGTGGGCGTAGGGCCCGATTTGCCGGCGCGCATTGTGCGCCTGGCGCTCGCCATCAAAATCGTCACTCTCGCGGCTGGGCGCTCCGGCGTGCGCCGCGCCGTGGTTGATGCGCTGCTGGCGCTGTTGCAGCGTGACGCGCTGCCCGTCATCCCCGCGCAAGGCTCGGTCGGCGCTTCGGGCGATCTTGCGCCGCTGGCGCACTTGGCCTTGCCGCTGATCGGCGAAGGCGAGGTCGATCTCAAAGGCGAACGCCTCGCCGGCGGCGAAGCGCTGGCCCGCCTCGGCCTCACGCCGCTAACGCTCGGCCCCAAGGAGGGCCTTGCACTGCTCAACGGCACGCAAATCTCCACCGCCCTTGCGCTCGATGCGCTGTTCCGCACGCAGGATGTGTTCAACGCCGCGCTCATCGCCGGCGCCATGTCCACCGATGCGCTTAAAGGCACGGATGCGCCGTTCGACGAACGCATCCACCTCGCCCGCGGCCATAAAGGCCAGATCGAGGTCGCGGCGCGCTTGCGCGCGCTGATGGAAGGCAGCGGCATCCGCGAAAGTCATCGCTCGGCCGAGGTCGATCAGCGCGTGCAGGATCCGTATTCTTTGCGTTGCCAGCCGCAAGTCATGGGCGCCTGCCTCGACGTGCTCCACAGCGCCGCCGCCACGCTCGAGATCGAAGCCAACGCCGTCACCGACAATCCGCTCGTGTTCGCCGAGGATGGCGCCATTCTTTCCGGCGGCAATTTCCACGCCGAGCCCGTCGCCTTCGCCGCCGACATGATCTCCATGGCCGCGGCGGAAATCGCCTCGCTCAGCGAACGCCGCATTGCGCTTCTGATCGATCCCGCGCTTTCCGGCTTGCCGCCGTTTCTGGTGGAGGAGGGCGGCTTGAACTCCGGCTTCATGATCTTGCACGTCAGCGCCGCCGCGCTTGTCTCGGAAAACAAAACCCTCGCCCATCCCGCCAGCGTCGATTCCCTGCCCACGTCCGCCAATCAGGAAGATCACGTCTCTATGGCCACGTTCGCCGGCCGCAAAGCCGGCGAAATCGCCGCCAACGCCGCCAACGTCATCGCCATCGAGCTGTTGGCCGCGGCCCAAGGCGTGGATTTCCAGGCCCCGCTCAAAACCTCCCCGCCGCTCGCGGCGGCGCACGCAAAGATCCGCGCGGCATCCCCCAAGCTCGAGCGTGACCGCTCCCTGGCCGGCGATATCGCCCGCGTGCGGGCCCTGATCGACGCGCGCGCTTTCGCCTGAAGCGCGGGCGAGTTTCGATTCCATCGCCGTTCATGTTGCGTGTAACATGCTACCTCGGGACGAAGGGGGTGTGAGATGGCGCACGGTTCGATGTTGGCGCGTTGGAAAATGTTGGCGGCGGCTTCAGCCGCGGCTTTGCTCGCCGCCTGCGCCACCGCCCCGCCGACGCCGGAAGAGCTGGAGCTCCAGGCCTGGCGCGCGGCCACCGCCGCCGACACGCCCTCCGCTTACGACGCCTATTTGCGCTCCTATAGCGATTGGCCCAACGCTGAAGCCGCGCGCCAGCGCGTGCAGGGGCTGCTCGCGGAGGAGCGCGCGGCCTGGGCCCGCACGGCGCGCCTCGATACCGAAGAGGCGTATGAAAGTTACCTGTCTCTTTATCCTTGGGGCCCCGATGCGCCGCGCGCCGATCAGCGCCGCGCCGAACTGGCCGCGCCCCGCCTCGCCGCGCAGGAGCGCGCTGAGTGGGCCGAGGTGCGCCGCATCGATCGCATCGAAGCTTATGAACAATTTCTACAGCGCTGGCCTGCCAGCGCCAATTCCGATCAGGCGCGGTCGCGCCTTGAATATCTGTGGAATACCGATGAAGGCGCCTGGGTGCGCGCGCGGCGGCTGAATTCGCCCGGCGGCTACGCTGATTTCCTGCGCGCCTATCCCCGTTCGCCGTTCGCGATCGAGGCGCGCGCCGCGCTCGATGAGTTCCAGCGTCGCGACGATTACGCCTGGGACAGCGCCCGCCGCCGCGACTCCATCCGCGAGTATGAGCGCTACCTGCGCGATTTCCCGGACGGCTACCACCGCCGCGACGCCGAACACCGCATTTTCCAGATCCGCGCTGACGAGCGCCTGGCCTGGGATCGCGCCCGGCGCATCGATTCCATTCTGGCCTATGAGGATTATCGCCGCCGTTGGCCCGATGGCGATTATCGCCGTGATGCGGAACGGCGCATGGATCAGCTGCGCCAGAACGCGGCCAGTCCGCCGCCCGCGCCGCCGCCGCCGCCGGGCGCACGTCCTCCACAGCAAGGCGCAGGCGGCGGGCAAACGCCGCCCGCGTCGCCGCCACCGCCGCCGCCTGCTTATCAGCCGCCGGTCCAGCCCGCCGCGCCGCCCTCGCCGCCGCCTGCTTATCAACCGCCGCCACCCGCTCCGCCTCCGCCGCCGCCGCCCGCCGCGCAGCCGCAGTCCGAAGCGCCTGTGGAATCCGGCGAAGGCCGCGAAGAGCAGCCGCCGAACCAAGCCCCACAATAAAAACGCGCCGCCCTCGCGCCGCGTGTTCCCAAGCGCGCGGCGCGAAACGATTCGATTTCACCGCCTCAAGTCGCGCTTTTGGGGCTGTTCATGCATGTTTTGCCGCCACAGCGCGCCCGCGACATCGCGCCGCCGCTGCGCAAAACCCACCTAAATCAGCATTTTTGCGTTGCGACTCGCAGGGGGCCATGCCAGGGAAATCGCGCCAACACGCCAAAAACCCCCAAAAATAGGGCTTTTCGGCACATCGCTAGAGAGGCGCGGTCACGCTCCATCAAGAAATGAGTGGCATTCACTCGTGTGCCGGCGGTGAGAACGAGGCCATCAGAGCCAAAGCTTCACCGGCGGTTCGTTGAGTTTAACGCACGACAACCATTGAAAAGGGGAAAGCAAATGGCCCGCAAGGCGACGAAGAAGGCGGCGAAAAAAGCGCCGGCCAAGAAGAAGTCCGCAGCTCGCAAGAGCCCCGCGAAGAAGGCGGCCCCGGCCGCCAAGCCGGTCCGCGTCACCGCGACCGCCGGCAAGACCGTCACCGCCAGCGCTCTGCTGCAGTCGGTCGCCGATCACCTCGGCATCAAGAAGTCCGAAGCCAAGGCGATGACCGAAGGCTATCTCGACGTTGTGAAGGCCTACGTGCTCAAGGGCGCGAAGGTGAAGATCGGCGACGTCGGCATGATCATGATCCGCCACCGCAAGGCCCGCATGGGCCGCAACCCGCAAACGGGCGAGCCGGTGAAGATCAAGGCGTCGAAGAAGCTGGCGTTCCGTCAGTCGGCCGTGATGAAGGCCGCTGTCGCCCGCTAAGCACGGCGCGAAGAATTACGACCTTTCAAGGTTGTCGAGACGGCCGGCGCGCAAGCGTCGGCCGTTTTCGTTTGCGCCCGCGCGGCGCCGCTCAGTGCCCGGCGACCGGGTGGGGGATGTAAGGCGCTTCCAGCCGCGCGATCTCTTCGCTGCTGAGCTTCACGCTCAACGCCGTCGCCGCATCCTGGAGGTGTTCGGGCTTTGTCGCGCCAACGATGGGCGCCGTCACGCCGGGCTTGGTCAGCAGCCACGCGAGCGCGATTTGCGCGCGCGCCACGCCGCGTTCGGCCGCGATCGCGCCCACCACGTCCGCCACCGCGCGGTCGGCGTCTTCGGTTTTGCGATAGAGATACTGCCCGAAGCGGTCGCTTTCGCTGCGCTTGGTGGCCTCGCCCCACGGCCGCGCCAGGCGCCCTCGCGCCAGCGGCGACCATGGGATCACCCCCACGCCCTGATCCCGGCACAGCGGCAGCATTTCGCGCTCCTCCTCGCGGTAGAGCAGGTTCATGTGGTTCTGCATGGAGACGAACCGCGCCCAGCCATGCGCCTGCTGTAGCGCCAGCGCCTTCATGAACTGCCACGCCCACATCGAAGAGGCGCCGATATAGAGCGCCTTGCCCGCCTTCACCACGTCATGCAGCGCTTCCAGAGTTTCTTCGATCGGCGTGGCGTTGTCCCAGCGATGGATTTGATAGAGATCGATGTAATCCGTTCCCAGCCGGCGCAGGCTATGGTCGATCTCGGTCATGATGGCTTTGCGCGATAGCCCGCCGCCATTGGCGTCGTTGGGGCGCATCACGCCATGCACTTTCGTCGCCAGCACGATCTCTTCGCGCCGCGCGAAATCCTTCAGCGCCCTCCCGGTGATTTCTTCGCTGGTTCCGCCGGAATAGACATTGGCCGTATCGAAGAAGTTCACGCCCAGATCCAGCGCCTGGCGGAAGAAGGGCCGGCCGGCCTCTTCGCCCATCGCCCACGGATGACCCGGCTTGGAGCCGTCGCCGTAAGCCATGCAGCCCAGGCAGATGCGCGATACTTTGAGCCCGGAGGAGCCGAGGTTCACATACTCCATCTTTCGCTCCTTCAGTTTTGCGGCCGCGCTCCATTCGCCGCCAGCTGCGCGATCACCACGCCGATCACCATAATCACCAGCCCGCCGGCGCGCATCGCGTCCACCGGCTTCTGCGGCGCGCCGAACAAGCCGAAATGGTCGATCGCCGCCGCCGAAGCGATCTGCCCCGCCACCACCAGCATCACCGCATTGCCCACGCCAAATCGCGGCGCCAGATAGGTGATCGAAAGCAAATAAAACGCCATGGCGAAGCCGCTCGCCAGCTGCACGGGCGTCGCCTGCGCCAGCTGCGCCCAGCGAAAGCCGTTCGCGCCGGTCGCCAGCGTAAACGCCAGCACCATCAGAAACGCGCCGGTGATCACCACCAGCGCCGCCACCTGGGGGTTATCCAGCGTGCGCCCCAGCGCGCCGGAAAGCGCGGCCATGATCGGAATCAGCACGCCGGCAAGCGCCGAAAGCACAATGTAGAAGGGAAGGTTGCCGCTCATTTCCTCTTGGCCGCAATCGCGGTCACGCTCTCTCCGCCCACGCCCCAATTATCGGTCTCGACCTCTTCGATGATGACGAAAGTGGTGGCCGGGTTTTTGTTCAGCACGCGCTGCAGCAGGTCGGTCGCGCCCTTGATCAGCTCGGCCTTCTGTTCGGCGGTGGCGCCGGTCTTGGTGATTTTGATGTTGACGTAAGGCATCAGGCTGTCAGCTCCACGAACACGTCTTCCAAATCCGGCTCTTCGATCGAGAGGTCTTTGATCGCCACCCCCGCCGCGCGCACGCGGTCCAGCAATTGCTCGACCGAATGTTCGCTGGTTTTATAAGTCAGCGTGAAGGCGCCGGTTGGGCGCATGGCGAAAGTCAAATCTTTAAAGCCGGCGATGGGCGGCGCGATCGGCGCTTGCGGGGTCACCACCAGCGTCTTGCGGTCAAGCCGCCCGATCAGCTGCGGCGTGGGCTCGCATGCGATCACTTGGCCATGATTGATGATGGCGATGGTGTCGCAAAGCTCCTGGGCTTCTTCCAGATAGTGCGTGGTCAGCACGATTGTCACGCCCTGAGCGTGCAGGCTGCGCACATAATCCCAAAGCTGTTTACGCAACTCCACGTCCACGCCCGCCGTCGGCTCGTCCAGCACCAGCACAGGCGGGGAATGCACCATCGCCTTCGCCACCAGCAGCCGGCGCTTCATGCCGCCGGAGAGCGTGCGCGCATAGGCGTCGCGCTTATCCCACAGCCCCACGGCGCGCAGGATCTCCTCCGTGCGGCGCTCCGCTTTCGGCACGCCATAATACCCCGCCTGCAGTTCAAGCCCCTCGGCCGGCGTGAAGAATGGGTCGATATTGATTTCCTGGGGCACAATGCCGATGGCGCCGCGCGCGTTCATCGGGTCGGCGTCTATGTCGTGGCCCCAGATCGAAGCCCTGCCGCCCGATTTCACCACCAGGCCGCCCAGAATGTTGATGAACGTGGATTTGCCTGCCCCGTTCGGCCCCAGCAGGCCGAAGAACGAGCCGCGCGGGATTGCCAGGTCCACGGCCTTCAGCGCATGCGTGGCCGGCGCTTTGCCCTGGGCGCGGTAGGTTTTGTCGAGCCCGCGCGCTTCGATGGCGTACGTGGGCGGGGAGGCGGCGGCGTTCATGGGGGCCTCGGGGAGCGATTGCGCGGACGCGCGATGCGCTCTAGTTACGGAGCCCCGCCGCGCGCTTCAACAGCAGCGAGAGAAAACTTGTCCAAACTGCCGCACAACCCCGCTACCGATCAGATGACCCCCGGCGATCCCTTCGCGCGCCCGGCGCCCGAGGTGATCGAGGTTACAGGCCATAAGGTCAAATGTGATGGCGGCGGCGGCGCCTTGGGTCACCCCGTCGTCTGGTACGACATGGGCGAGGAAAACTTCGTCGAGTGCCTGTATTGCGATCGCCGCTTCGTACTGAAGCCCAGTAGCGAAGGTCACTAGGCGCGCCCGCGCCGTTTGTCGCAAATCCACACCAAAACCGTGTGCGCGTCCGATTGCGGCGAGCATCATCGCGTCCGCGTCCCTACATCCTTCGCAAAACGAGGGAGACATCCATGCCCGCACGCCCGCAAGACGCCGCCGCCTTTCATGCGCTGCACGCCGATTTTTTGATTCTGCCGAATGTGTGGGACGCCGCCTCCGCACGCATCGCCCAAGAGGCCGGCGCAAAAGCCATCGCCACATCGAGCGCCGCCGTCGCTTGGGCGCATGGCTACGCTGACGGGCACCACTTTCCGCCCGAAAAGCTGGTCAATGCCGTGGCGCAAATCGCGCGTGTTGTCGGCGTTCCCATCACCTGTGACGCCGAGGCCGGCTATGCCGACGATCCCGCTCAAGCGGGGGAGAATGTCGCGCGGTTCATTGATGCGGGCGCGGTGGGCGTCAACCTGGAGGACGGAACCGCGCCGCACGAGCTGCATCTGCGCAAGGTCGAAGCGGTGCGCAACGCCGCCGTACGCGCGGGCGTCGATCTCTTCATCAATGCGCGCACCGATGTGTATTTGAAGGCGCTCGCCCCCGAGGGGGCCCAGGTGGAAGAGACGCTGCGCCGCGCCGCGGCGCTCAAGGCCGCCGGCGCCAGCGGTGTGTTCGTCCCCGGCATCGTCAAGCCAGATGAGATCGCCGCCGTCGCGGCTGGCGCGGGCCTGCCGCTCAATGTCATGGCTCGCCCGGGCCTTCCCGATGCCGCCGCGCTCAAGGCGCTCGGTGTAAAGCGCCTTTCGGCCGCAACCGGCACGTTCAACGCCGCCATGGCCGCCGCGCGCGAAGCGATGGCGGAATTCATGGCCGCGGGCGATTCCGAAGCGCTGTGGCGCCGCCGCGGCGCGCCGCTTGATTATAACGCCCTGTTCAAAGGTTGACGCCGCCGCCGCCCGCGCGCACCAACGCCAGCGATGAGCCTCGTCGCGCCCCAAGCCAAGCTTTCCGGCAATACCCAAGGCGCGCTGTGGATGCTCGCCTCCGGCGTCGGCTTCACGGTGATGGTCGTCTGCATCAAGCTCCTGGCGGAGCGCGGCTTTGCCGAAACGCAGATGGTGTTCGTGCGCTGCGCGCTGGGCATGGTGCTGTTGACGCCGCTGATCCTGCGCGCACGGGATAATGTGTGGGCCACGCCGCGCCCTTGGGTGATGGCGCGCCGGTGTCTGGCCACAGGCATTGGCCTCTTGGCTTCGTTTTACGCCTTCGCGCACCTGCCGCTCGCCACGGCGCAATCGCTTTCGTTCACGCGTTCGCTGTTCGTGGTGGTGTTGGCGATGCTGCTGCTGCGCGAGCAGGTGGGGCTGTTGCGTCAGGGTGCGGTGGTGATCG
>JAEUMU010000133.1 GCA_016791325.1 Hyphomonadaceae bacterium | reverse complement strand
TGGGCTACATCGGCCGCCTGCTCGACGCTCGACATTTCCACCAGCACTTGGCCTAGGCGCACGCGCTGGCCGCTCTCGAACCGGATCGCCCGGATCGTGTCGGCGACTTTCGGGGTGATGACGATGCTTTCGCGCGCCTGGGCGGTGCCGATAGCGCGCACGCCATCGGTGAACGCATGCGGCGCGACCGCAACCGCGGCGACACCCATGCCGCCGCCAGCCCCGCCGGGCGCGCCAGGCCCTTTAGCCTGAGCTGGCCCAGAGGCGACGCTCTCCCAACCATTGAAGAGGGTCTTGCCCACAATCGCCGCGGCCATGAGCGCCAAACCCACGGCCACGATCGCGGCAAACCCATACCGTCGAAACAGCCCCGCCATGCGTGGTCCTATATCCCCTATGCGTTGCGGATGTGTGTCGCGCGTGGCGAAATTGGAAGCCCTGTCAGTCTTTAACGCCAGCCGGACGTCCAATATCCAACTACTAGGGCGGGCTCCAAATCGTCCCCGTCAAGGCGAACACGCAGCCCGAACTGAAAACCGCGACCAGCGGCGGTAAAGCGTGTCAGCGAGAGTTGGGCTTTGAGGGTGTCTTCCTCATCGCGCGGCGCATCATAGAACACTTGCGCCAGCCCCATCCAATCGCGCCCCCGGCGCACCCCGGCAGTGAGATCCAGCCGGACGCGCGTGCAGCCCCCGTCCAGCGCCCGCGCCGCGGCCTCCACATTCACAAACACATCGCTGGAAATGGAGGCCCCGCCCAGCGCCCGCGCCTCCAAGCCGCCTTCACCGCAGCCTACCGGGGGCGCCGATTGCCAATAAGCGCCCCCTTGCACCGCCACCGCGCCCCAATCGCCTTGGCCAATGACGCGCTTCACGCCAGCCACTGCTTCGGTGCGCCAGTCGCCGCCACTGAATTCCACCCAGGGCGCAAAGATAACCGACACGCCATAAGCGGCGACGGGCGCCTCCAGATAGGCGGACGCTTCTTGAAAAGGGCCGCTTTCGCGCTCCCCTGCTGCGACGTTCCAGATCGCCTGCCCATCAGTGGGCGCGACCCAGGCGCCGGCGTGCGCCTCTGGAGCCGCGAACGCCGCCGCCAATCCCACTCCAATCAGCGTGCGTCGCATGCCCCGCGCTCGCCCCTGCCGCGAGCTAATCTTGTTGCACAACCGGAACGATAATCCAAGCGGCGCGCGCTAGGCGTCATACCCTGGCAGATGACGGTCGAGCTTGCGCAGCAGGCCCGGCCAGGCGAGCCCCGAAACCATGCCGAGCCCTTTGCTCTGCCCGACGGTCTCCTGCTGCGCCGCTTCCGGCGCGATCAGCACCTTGTCGCGCCCGCCGGCGATCGCATGCACTTGCTGCGCGCAGGCGCGCTCCAGAAAGAAGATGCCGACGAAAGCGTCCGCCGCGTTGTAGCCAACCGACAGCGTGCCGTGATTTCGCAGCAGCATAAGTTTCTTGTCGCCGAGGTCTTTCACTAGGCGCTCGCGCTCATCCAGATTGAGCGCGACCCCTTCGTAGTCGTGATAAGCGAGGTTCGGCAGCACCAGCAACGCGTTCTGCGAAACGGGCAAAAGCCCATCCTTCTGCGCCGATACGCCAACCCCCGCATCCGTGTGCAGATGGATGACACACAGCGCGTCTTCGCGGGCGGCGTGAATGGCGGAATGGATCGTGAAGCCCGCCGGATTGATATAATGCGGCGTCGGCGCGACGATCGACCCGTCCAGATCGACCTTCACCAGCGAAGACGCCGTGATCTCTTCAAAGAACATCCCATAGGGATTGATCAGGAAGTGATGCTCCGGCCCGGGCACACGCATCGAAATGTGCGTGAAAATCATGTCGTCCCAGCCATGCAGCGCCACCAGCCGGTAAAGCGCGGCCAAATCCACGCGCGCCTGCCATTCCTCGCTGCTTACTCTTCCCTTAAGGGAAGCGCCTACATCATCGGCCATCGTTCGCGCTCCGCTCACGGCTATGATAGTTATGTCTAATCCCTCGCCGGCCATAAGGCAAAAGTCCGCATGAAGATCGCCTTTACCGCGAGCGCGCGCCCTGAGGCCCAGGACGCCATGCGCCGCCTGCGCCATGCCTATGGCGAGGCGGGCGAAACGCAGGCCGACGTTATCGTCGCCCTCGGCGGGGACGGGCACATGCTGGAGACGCTGCGGCGGCGACTCAAGGACAAGAAGCCCGTCTATGGCATGCATCGCGGCACAGTCGGCTTCTTGATGAATGACTATGCGGAGGAAAATCTGGTCGAACGGCTGGAGAAGGCCGAGCCGGTCCGCATCCGCCCACTCGTCGCCCTCTGCCAGACCTTGACTGGTGAAACCGTCACGGAGCGCGCCTTCAATGAGGTCTCACTGCTGCGCCAAACGGCGCAAACCGCGCGCCTGCGCATCCTGATCGACGGCGCCGAGCGCATGCCTGAACTTCAGTGCGATGGCGTCATGGTGGCGACGCCCGCGGGCTCCACCGCCTACAATTACTCCGCCCACGGCCCGATCCTGCCGATCAACGCACGGCTGCTCGCCCTTACGCCAATCAGCGCCTTCCGGCCGCGCCGATGGCGCGGCGCGTTGCTGCCGCATACCGCCCATGTGCGCATCGAGGTGCTCGAGGCAGAACGCCGCCCGGTCAGCGCATCAGCTGACAATCACGAAACGCGTAATGTGCTCGCGGTCGAGGTCCGCGAAGACGCTGGGGCGGCGCTCTCTATGCTATTCGACCGCGGCCACGCGCTGGACGAGCGCATCCTGCGCGAACAGTTCAACGTGTGACCGTTCCCACCATCGTCAACGCTCTATTCACCCTCCGGGCGCACCTTTGCCGCCCATGAGCAAGGCCAAAGCCCAATTCATCGATCCACGCGAACACGGCGCGCGCTTTCTCGATCTGCGTCAGCCCGTGTTCGACAGTGACGCGGTGGCGCGAGCCGATCAGACGCTCTCGGCCATGAGCGCCTCATTCCAGCAATGGCTGGATGCCGACATTTTGCGCTTGCAGAACGCCCGCCAGGCCGCTGAAGAGGCCGCTTGGTCGAATCCGGCGCTGAACGAATTGTGGGGCGTGGCGCATGAACTCAAAGGCATGGGCGGCAGCTACGGCTACCCGCTGGTGACTGAAATCGCCGCTTCGCTCTGCCGGCTCATTGAAACGGATTCTGGCAAGCGCGCCGCCCAGCAAGCGCCGGGCTTGGTGGCGGCCCATGTGGACGCCCTCCGCGCCATCGCCCGCGACAAAATCCAAACCGGCGAGCACCCGATTGGCCGCGCGCTCTCGCAGACACTCGCCGCCCAGGTCGAGCGCCTTGGCGTGGCCCCGCGTTGAGCCGTTAAAGCGTCCTTCACTCTGACGACCCGCCCGTTTCTTAACCGCATCCATGCCATGGTGGAGCGGTCTGCTTATGAACGTGGTGCCTTTCCGTCGTCCCGGCCAGGAGCCGGAGCCGCTCGCTTTCGCGATCGGCGCGCGTGTCGATCTGCGCGTCGGCGCGCTTTGCGCCGGCGTCGTGCGTCCGCGCACGGAAACGCCGGCCGCGTTCGCCTTCACCAACCTCGCCCGCCTGCTGCGCGCCGCGCGCATGACCTGGCTGGAGCGCGGCGCCACGTTCGCCCAGCTCGTGCTGGCCTTGCCGGACGATAGCGCCAAACTGGAGGCCGAATTGCTGAGCGAGGCCGCCATCGAAGCCGGCTGCACGCGCCGCCAGCTCTCGTTTGAGCTGTGCGAGCGCCAGTTGGTGGATCATGGGCCGGCGCTGGCCGAGGCCCTGCGCGCGCGCGGCTGGAACATCGTTCTGCGCGGCGATCCTGAATGCCCGCTGCCGTTCGGCGCGCGTGCGCGGACGCTCTATTCCGAAGTTGTAGTAGAGGCGCCGGAGAGCGCGGACCCGTTCCTGGCGTTGGAAGGCGGCGATCGCTCACCGTTGGGGCGACGCCTTCTCGCGGCCAAGGGCGCGGGCCTTATCGTCACCGCCGCGAAGGTGCGCACCGCCGCGCAAGCGCGCATGCTCGCCATGGCGGGATTTGACCGCGGCGGCGGCCCCTTCGCGGAAGCCGGCTTGCGCTAGAGCGCGGCTGTGCGCGTTGCGGAAAGGCCGGACGCGTCCAGCTTCTCGAGCAGATAATCCAGATCGTCCTTCGGAATCGATTGGAATAGCGTCAGCGTGCGTTCCAGCATGCGCTTGCGAAACACCATGCGCTCAGCGGCCGCGCCTTCACGCTCGATGGAGTGATAGACCTCCACCGCGGCGCGGAAGGATGGATAAAGCCGCGGCGGCAGCCCGGCGCGGTCAAACGCCGCCTTCAAGCCCAACGGTCCGCTATCGTGAATCAAAAGCCACATGCGCTGGTGCGACATGCCGGCCAGTTCCGCCATAGCATGCTCAACGAAATCGATGTGCCCCAGGCAAAGCCCACGCATAAGCAACGAAGGCGTCAGCCGGCCGTTGAGATTAAGTTGCTGAATGAACCGGCCGAGATCGTTTTGGCGCACGGCCTGCTCAACGATATCCAGCGTGGCGCGTTCGCGCGCACCCACGGCTAGGTCAATCGCGATCTGTGGCGGCAGTTCGTGGTTGTTCACCAGGTGATCAAACAATTCGCCCGTCACCAGCGAGACCAGCTTTTCTGTGATCGCCACCGGCAGCACGGCGCGGCGCACCATCGCGCTGGTGACGCTGGAGAGGTCGCCGAAGCGCTCCAGCGCGGTGTTGAGCCCGGCGGTGTCGAACGCGGCGTTATCGTTGGCCAGCGCGCGCTCAACCGCAGGCGCCGCTCCGAACTCGACGATCGCCCCGGTCACCTGAACAGAAAGCTTCTCACGGCTTGCCACCGCCACTTGCCGCGCCGGCGGTGAAGCGCGCACGATTTCGATGAGGTCGGCATCCGTCAGCGCGGGCGAATTGATGATCACCGGCAGGGCGATGGAATCGATATCCTGCGCCAGCTTCGCGGCGATCTCACGCGGCAGCTTCGGCGATTGCTTCAACGCAACCGCCAAGGCGCGACGCACCAGCACGGCCGCATCTTCGGCCATGATGGAAATGATGCTTTCGGCGTGCGCACGTTCCTCTGGGGAAAGCTCCGCCTCCTCGATACAACGGCAGATCTTGTGCGCAGCGTGCGCACGCTCCTCGTCGTTGGGGCCCTTGATCAGGGTGCGGATGTCGCTATCGGTGAGGTAGGCGCGCATCGTGACGACAGGCATGGGGCGCTTCTCAAGCTTCATCGACCGCGCCGACTCGCCAGCGCGCAGGGAAGCGCAAGCCTTCGCGTCGAGGGCTTAATGAAGCCTTGATCGCGTGTTGCGCGGGAGAAACAACCGCATGCTTAAGGGCCTGAAGATCGTTGAATACGCCACCTACATCGCCGCGCCCGGCGCGGGCGGCGTCATGGCCGATTGGGGCGCGCAGGTGGTGAAGATCGAGCCGCCGGGGGGCGATCCGATACGGCAATTCTTCGCCTCCGTGGGGGTGGAGTCGAGCATCAACCCCGTTTTCGACATGGACAATCGCGGCAAGCGCGGCGTCATTCTCGACACCACCCAGGAAGCGGGGCGCCAAGCGCTGCTGCGCCTGGCGGATCAGGCCGACATCTTCCTCACCAATGTGCGCCCAGGCGGGCTGGCGCGTTCGGGACTCGATTATGCGGCGCTCTCCGCACGCAATCCGGCGCTGATTTACGCCACGCTTACCGGCTACGGCCTGGAAGGGCCCGACGCTGACCGCCCCGGCATGGATTCCGCGGCGTTCTGGGCGCGCTCGGGCCTGGCGGCGATGTTTCGCCCCAAGGGCGGCGATCCTGTCGGCCTGCGCACCGCCTTCGGCGATCATACCGCCTCGCTGGCGATCGTCGCCGCCGTGCTCGCGGCCGTGTACGAACGCAACACCACCGGGCGGGGCCGCTTGATCGACGCCTCGCTGCTGCGCGTGGCGCATTATGTCGGCGCCAGTGATTTCGCCATCCAGCACACGCGAGGGCGCATCGCGTCCAATCGCCCGCGCCGCCAAACGCCCAATCCGCTGATCAATTATTTCAAGACCGGCGATGAACGCTGGATCAGCCTGCTCACGCGCCAGGGCGAAGGCGACTGGCCCAAAGTGGCGCGCGCGCTTCGGCTTGAGCATCTCATCGACGATCCGCGTTTCGCCAAAGCCAAAGGCCGCCGCGAAAATGGCGCTGCGCTTGTCGATTTGCTCGATCCGGCGTTTGCTTCGATGCCGCTGAGCGAGGTGGCGGAACGCCTCGACTCCGAACAACTCATCTGGTCGCCTGTGTTGAGCGTCGATGAGGCG
>JAEUMU010000096.1 GCA_016791325.1 Hyphomonadaceae bacterium | reverse complement strand
AGGCTGTCGTCGTTCGAGCCGTCATCGCTGACGATCAGCTCCAGCGCCGTTTCGCTTTGCCCCAGCACCGAGCGCACGGCCTCCGCAATGTGCGCGGCGCCGTTCAGATTGGCCATGACGACCGAAACGCGGGGTGAGGCGGGGGGCATGAGGTCGGTGAAGCGGGCGGGCTGCAAGTTTCGCTCCGCCCTTAACCTTCGCGGGCGGGCGAACGCAATTGCCAGTGCTCCAGGGCGCGCTTATGCACAAGCCCATGAGCCTGCTGCGGATGTTTGCGCCAGCGCAGCCCCCACCCGCGCGTTTTCCCGAAGGGCGGGTCGGCTACGCCGTGGGCGATATTCACGGCCGCGCCGATTTGCTTGCCCTTTTGCTCGACCGCCTGGAAGCCGCCGCCGATGCTGATCGCGGCGCTGGCGGCGAGCCCATCGTGGTGTTCTTGGGCGACTATGTGGATCGCGGCCCACAGAGCGCGCAGGTCATTGATCTGTTGCTGTCTGGACGTCCGCGCGGCTTCGTGCGCCGTTTTCTGCGCGGAAACCACGAGCAGGCGATGCTGGCCTTCATGGCCGATCCGCTCCCCCACCGCGCCTGGCTGATGCAAGGGGGCTCGGAAACGCTGCTCTCTTACGGCGTCACGCCGCCCGCGCCGGTTTACGCGCTCGAGGCTGATTGGCTTGAGGTCGCCGCACAGCTGCGCGCCGCGGTCCCGCCCGTTCACATCGCTTTCCTTGAGGGGTTGGAGCGTTTCGCCGAATACGGCGATTACGCTTTCGTCCATGCCGGGGTGGACGCCGCACGTCCCCTCCATGCCCAAGCCGAAGCCGATCTTTATTGGATCCGCGAGCGCTTCTTGAACAGCAGGCGCCGTTTTTCCCACCTGGTGGTGCATGGCCATACGCCGGCGGAGCGTCCCTATGCCGATCAGCGCCGCATCGGCGTTGATACGGGCGCCTATGCCTCCGGGGTGCTGACTGCGGTGCGCCTGGAGGGGGAGGGCCACGCCTTCCTTGCGGTCTCGGAGAAAGAACGTTCCGCTGCCTCGCCCCCGGCCGACCAGCCGGTCCAGTTTTGAACCCCGCAACCCGCCCAGCGACACAGCGGCCGCTTGTTCGCTCCTGCGGCGCAGTCTAAACCCCGCCGGCTAACAAGGGAGATCAGGGCGATGGCGCAAGGCGGCGCATACCATCACGGCGAAATGGATATCACCGACCAGAAGCAGGTTTTCCACGGTTTCCTCGTGGCCTCGCTTTGGACCTCCGCCCTGATCGCGCAATCGGTCATGTTGCTGACATTGGCGTTCGCCATCGGCGCCGGCTGGTGGCCCGGTCTGGCGGCGTTTGTGGCTATCGGCGTCGGCATCGGCCTGCTGTTCAAAATGAACAGCGTCTATTGGGCGGTGCAGGCGGTGTTGCTGGTGCTGCTTGGCCTCGGCGGCCTCATTGTTCCGGCGCTCGCCGGCATGATCGGCTGACGCGTGCGCATCGCCGTCCTGAAAGAAAGCGCGCCGGGTGAAACCCGCGTCGCGGCGACGCCGGAAACGGTGAAGAAAATCGTCGCGCTTGGGCATCAGGTTGTGATTGAAGCCGGCGCCGGCGTCGCCGCCGCCTTTCCCGATGATCTCTACACCGCCGCTGGCGCCGAAATCGCCGGCAATGGCGATATTGGTTCCGCCGGCTTGGTGCTGAAAGTGCGCCGCCCGACCGAGGGCGAGATCGCGCAAATGAAGCCGGGCGCCGGTTTCGCTTCGCTGTTGGAGCCCTATGCCGATCGCGGCGTGGTTGAAGCGCTGGCCAAAGCCAAGATCGATGCGCTGGCGATGGAATTCATCCCCCGCATCAGCCGCGCGCAGTCAATGGATGCGCTGAGTTCTCAAGCCAATCTCGCCGGCTACCGCGCCGTGATCGAAGCCGCTGGCCTTTATGGCCGCGCCTTTCCGATGATGATGACCGCCGCCGGCACGGTCGCCGCCGCGAAAGTGTTCGTCATGGG
>JAEUMU010000065.1 GCA_016791325.1 Hyphomonadaceae bacterium | reverse complement strand
CGTTGCCAAGCGCGGCCAGCAGGGCGGAGGGGTTATGGCGGTGAAACGGTGTGAGCACGCTGAGGCGCGGGGGCGAAGCAGCTGCGCCGGTGCAAACGATGCGTTCACCAAGGGAGGCGGACATGAGCGCGATCCGTAAAGAAGGAATGAAGATGCGCGCGCACTTTAGCGAGCAGACGTTGCAGAAGCGCTGACACGCGTGTGCGCAGGTCCAAAATGTTGAATATAAGAGCGCCGGTGGCGTAGGCGGCGGCGCCGATGGCGATGTCCGTGGCGAAATATGCCGCGCCTTCGCCGCGCGGCGCCATTAGCACTGCGCAAACCATAAGCGCCGTAGCGGCGCCGACGCGTACGATCGCGCCCAGAGCCAAGGGCAACGCAAACAGCCGCCGCCCGACCAGCGTCAGCAGCACAGCGCCCACGCCGGCGCCAGCCGCAGCAGCGATCGCAGCACCCGCCGCGCCGTGGGCGCCGGCCAGCCACGCCGTGAGAGTCAATTGAACCGCACCGGGCGCGAGCATCACCAGCGCGCGCAGGCCGGTGCGGCGCGTCAGCTGAAACGCTTCAGAAAGGTAATAGACGTTGAAGCCGCTGATGAGGCCCGCCGCCGCCAACCACGGCAACGCCGCCGCTGCTTGCGTACGCAAACCTTCGCCGATCATTAGCGCCGCGAGCGGCGTAGCAACGAGCGCCAAGCCCGCCGCCGCTGGCGCAGCGAGCGCGATCAGCAGCGTGAAGGCCTGTTTCGCCTGCGCGCGCGCCGCTTCGGGGCCGCGCGTCTCAAATGCGGTGAGGATAAGCGGAGAGAGCGCCGCGCCGGCCCCCATGAACACAAGATCAAGCGGGCGGGCCAGCCCGAATGCGGCGGCGTAAGCGCCAAGCTCGGCCGCGCCGCCCTGTTCCGCGAGCAGAAAGCGAGCCGCCGTCTGCACGCAGAGATCAACCGCAAGCGCCAGCGCCAAAGGCGCGCCGTAAGAGGCATAAACGAAAGCACGCTGTGGCGAGACGAGCCCCCCGCGTGTGCGCGCCAGAAGCCGCGGCGCATCGATCAGCGCCACGATCACGCCCGCCAGCAACAAGCCCGCGAACGGCGCCGCCGCGCCTAGATCCGCCACTACCAGAAAGCCGATACCCGCGGCGAAGCCGATGGCGATGTAAACGGTCTCGAGCGTCGCGAAGCGGCCGATCTCAAGCGCGGCGCGATCGCTTTCGCGGGTGATGCGGGTGAGAAAGCGAAACACCGCCGCTGCGGCCGCAAAGGCCGAAAGCGCGGCGATGTCGCGCTCAAGCCCCACGATGAAGAGGAGCGCCGCCGTGGCCGCCAGCACGGCCGCACCCAGGCAAACGACCAGCGCCAGCAAGGTGGCGTAATGATCGCGCAGGCGCCGTTCGGCGCGGGCGGCGGCGAAGAAGCGGAATGCGGCGGCTTCGGCCCAGGTGAACAGCAGCGTGTGCGCCGCCATGGAAGCGGAAAGCGCCAACGCATAGCGCCCGAACTCTTCCGGGCTCATCAGGCGCGTGAACGCGGCGATCGCGCCGAACCCGATCAGGGCCTGCGCGATCTGCAATGGCGCCAGCGCCAAGAAGCGCTTTCCGGTCACCGCGTGACCTTGGCGTCGCCCAACAGCGCGGGCGCTGTGCGCAACAGGATTTGCACGTCGAGCCAGAACGAGGCTTTCGCGACGTATTCAAGATCCAGTTGCACGCGCCGGCGCAGCGCTTGGGCGGTATGAACCGGCCCGCGTGAGCCGTTCACTTGCGCCCAGCCCGTAAGCCCCGGCTTAACGCAATGGCGTTGCGCGTATTCGGCGACGATTTGGTTGAGCTCGCGATCGGCGGTTTTCATGCCCACGGCGTGCGGGCGGGGGCCCACCAGGCTCATTTCGCCTTTCAGCACATTGAACAGTTGAGGCAGCTCATCAAGGCTGGTGCGGCGCAGCCACGCGCCGACGCGCGTGATGCGCGGATCGCCGCTTTGAACCTGCGCCAGAGGCGCGCCGGGATCATGCTTCATGCTGCGGAACTTGAGCACGGTGATGATGCGGTTGTTGAAGCCGTGGCGCTGCTGACGATAGAATACCGGCCCACGGCTATCGAACTTGATCGCTGCGGCGATGATCAACATCGGCAGCGCAAAAAGCGCCAGCAGGGCCGAGCCGAAGATTACGTCCTGTGTGCGCTTGGTAAGCGCGCGGCCATAATTGCGCGGACGCCCTGATACGCAGGCCACGCCGGCGCCTCCGAGACGCTCCACGCCTGCGCCGCGCACGCTGAGCGTCTGATAATCGAGCAGCAGATCCACGCGATTGGGCGCCACGCGCAGGCGCTCAATGATGGCCCTCACGCGTGCTTCGGCCTTCTGCGTCACGGTGATGACGATGCGATCGACGTGCGGCAGTCCTTCCCAGGCCAGCAGCGCTTCGACATTGCCGGCGACCGGCGCGCCGGCGACTTGGGCGGGGCTGCGGGCGCAGCGATCATCAGCGATGGCGATGATGCGGGCTTCGCCGCTCTTGGTGGCGCGCGCGACGAGGCGCTCGGCGGTGGGCGTGGCGCCGATCAGCACGATGGTTTCGGCGAAGGCGCCCGCTTTGGGCGCGGCGCGAATCCAGAGGGCGAGCGCCGCGTGGATGCCGGCGAGCAGTAACGCAGCAAGCGGCAAGGTCGCCGCCAACGCGGCGGCTGAGCGGGCGTCGGGCGCTAGCAGGGCGGATGCGGCAAGTCCGATCACCGCGCCCAGCGCCGCCCCGCCCATGGCGCGCTCGGCGCCCACGCGCCCAGGCGTGAAGCGATAAGCGTCGGTGATCCAGAAGCCAGCCTTGAGGCAAAGCGCCGTAGCCAGAAACCCAAACGCCTGGCTGATGCTGAGATAAGCGAGGCCGCCGCCGGCGCCCCACAGAGCCGCCAGTTCGGCCACCAACAGGACAAAAAGCCAATCGATCGCCTGGGTCAGCTTAACCGGCAGGGTGGGATCGATATGCAGCGCGCGCTGGCGCAGGGGCGGAAAGGCGGGGGCGGTATCGTTGGCGGGCGCGGGGGCGTCGGCTTCGGGGGGCGTGCGGTAGGCCTCTTCGGCGGATGCCAAGGCGGCCTCGTCCAGCATGATGCGCAGGCCGAACAGGCAGAAGCTGGCGGCGAGATCGGCCATTTTCTGGGCTTCGACCTCGGCGGTTGGGGCCGAATCGGAAGCCGGCGCCGGGAAATCCAGCCCCGCCGACTGCCCCAATTCGGCGCCGACGCACTTTAAAGCTGGCTGCGACATACGATTTTCGCCCCTCGGATGAGTTCTTTCGGGGCGGCTCGCGCAAACGCGGCGCCAGTTCACCATACAGCCGACCCACGAAAGCGCCTTGCCGCGGCGGTGGCGGAGAGGCTAAGCGTGGCGCCCCGTTGGAGACGTGGCCGAGTGGCTGAAGGCACTCCCTTGCTAAGGGAGCATACCTTAACCGGGTATCGAGGGTTCGAATCCCTCCGTCTCCGCCACACTCCCGCGTCAGTGTCTGACTCGGCCTGCCAACAATCCCCACCAAATCCCCTTTTTTGGATCCGGCTTTCCACCCGGATTCTCGCTTTTCTGCGTGCTTGGTGATGAAGCCAAGCCGGTGCGGTGCAACGTGCGCGTAGAGCGTCGCCCACAAGCGCGCGGCGGAGCGCGCATCTATTTTAGTTGCTTGCTGCGGGCCCAGCGTGCGCAAGCTGGCTTTCATGCCTGACCGGATGGCGTGCGGCCGGTGCGGCTCGATCCAGCAGGAGGCGCGGCGCAAGTGGCGGATCAACGGCTGATCCACAAGGCCGATATGCTGGCCGGCCGGCTTGAGTGCGAAAACTGGTTCAGCCCGCCAAGGAATGCCCAAAGGGAATGCACCGGGAAACATTCATTCGCACGAGCGAGTGTCACGCCAGGGCCGTCCAGGAGGCCATGCGCGTGATCCAGCCGCGAATGGCGCGCGCCGCGTCACGCGGCGTGATAAGTCAGCTAGGCGCGGCGATGAAGTGGGGGCTGTAGGCCGCCAGTGTAATTAGAGATCGCTGGATGTTGGGGGTCGGCAGGTGAGTTCAGGCTTTAAGGACACGCTGGGAATCCTCGGGTCGATAGCGGCGGCTCCGTCCATCATTTCCTTATTGCAGCACATGTTTGCATTGGACCTATCGCCGTTCGCAGCCGATTTCGTCGAGTTTTATCGCGATTTGATGCGGCCCATTTTCGAAACGGCTTACTGGCCGGTCCACAGGATAGCTCAATCTCTAAACCTGAATTTTGTGGTCCCCGAATGGATGGGGTGGATGCACGCGCTGGCTTTCGCCGGCATGTCAATTTTCTACAGGGCGTTAGACGTGGATGGCCGTTTCGACTTACATCCGATGGGCAGGCTGCTGCTGTGCATAGGGTTTTCATTAGCGGCCGCGCTAACGCTGATGGGCTTGGTTGTGTTGTTGTTTGCGGTTCTCCCTTGGATGTTCATGTGGCGTGGGAAAACAGACGACGAGCGACGGGTGGGCGTGTATGGGTGGGCCGCCGTTTTAGGCGTGCTTGCGTTCTATGGGCTCAATGGAGCGGTTTTGGCGACTCAAGGTGGCGTCTAAGTCTTCGAGTCTGAACGAACGGACCGCAGCGCGGCGCGCCGATCTGATCGCGAAGGGGTGGGCGCAGAAAAATTGGCTGCTGCCGCCGGCGGCGCTTGCCAATCTCGCGGCGCTGGTCGAGCGCGAAGGCTGTACCGAAGCCGAGGCGGTGGAGCGCCCCCCTGCGCATCGCGCGCGATCGCAACGCCGAGCCAACCAACGCGTGGGTAGATGTTGTAGCCCCCCCGGAGATGATCATGTCTTTCGAGCGATCCATCAGAGTGAGAGGGCCTTGGACATCGGACCGGCCAAGGTCGCCGGTATGAAGCCACCCGCCGCGAAGTGCAGCGGCCGTGGCTTCCGGGCGGGTTCCAGTAACCCGCCATCAGCGTGTCGCCCTGGGCGACGATGTCCCCGCCTTTGGCGCGGGCCGCTGCAGGAGGAAGAGCGGAGTCGCTGCCGAAATCCCGCGGAGGGAAATCCTGAAGGCGGATTTGAGGCGTCCGTTCAAGGCTGAGCAGGTGCGCGCCGTGAACTAACCCGTCTTGCGGCGGCGGCCTTCTTGCGCTTGCAGGACGCTCAGCAAGGCGCGCGCGGCAGGGCGTGGCTCCCAGCGTGCGCGCACTGCGCAGCACATAGGTGAGGGCTCCGCAAGCATGGTGGCGGTTTCCAGGATGGCGAACTCGTTTTTAAACGAAGCCGATTGATCGAACGTGCTCGACACCATGACGCCGATGGCGTCGGTGGTGGCGACAATTTTGCGCACCAGTGGGAAGAAATCGACAGTGTGGATGCGCTTTCGCCAATCCACGCCGTTATCTTCGTAAATGGCGCGCACGACCGCGCCGTATGGACGTGAATCCGAGGGGCTCACGAAATCATACTTTGCGAGCGCCTTAGGCGTCGGTCGGCGCTGCTGCAGAATTGGGTGCCCGCGGCGGACGAACAGCATGCCGCCATCCTCGTTGGGAATACGGTGCCGGCGGAGGTCCGGCCAATCCGCGAAGGCGGCCTCAAAGCCTACGGCGACGTCGAGCCCGCCATTGCGCAATTGCTGCACCATGCGTTCAAACACCCCGCCGCTGACATTAAGCTTGATCGACGGATGCTTCTTCAGCAGGCGCGCCAAAGGTTCGATCAGCCGGAATTCCATCGAGGCCGGGCAAACGCCGATGCGCAGCACGCCAGCGTAAGCATCTTCGTCGCCTTGCGGGCGCTGCAGCAAGTCTTTGGTGTCTTCGATCAGCTTTTGGGCGCGTTCTGCGAAATCGCGCCCCTGCTCAGTCAGAATGGCCCCGCGCGGTGTGCGCACGAAGATCGAATAGCCGATCTGGCGCTCCAAATCAGCGATGCTGCGGGTGATGGCCGATTGCGTCACGCCCGCCAGCGCTGCAGCGCCCGTAAACGACCCCGCACGGGCGACCGCAACGACATGATTGAGCCGGCTGTCGAGCACCAGCCATGATTACCACGCATGGGAGCCGCGGGGCAAGCGGCAGAAATGCCTTTGACTCATAGTAGGGGCGCTCAATGAATTGGACGCACGCATCCGCCCGTGGTTGCTTCGTGACGCATGCACAGGATCACCAAGCTTATGCTCAACGCCAATGGGCGTTCCGGCCACGTCTCACATTGTAGCGCGCGCGCTGCGTCTCGGCATTCGCGCGAAGGCGCCGCGCCGCAATTGTGCGTATGACCATGGCAGGGCCGCTCGAAGGATATCGGATCATTGAGATCGCCGGGCTTGGGCCTGGGCCATTCTGCGCCATGATGCTGGCCGATCATGGCGCAGAAGTCATCCGCGTCGATCGCCTCGGCGGCAATGCGCTGGTGAGCGATCCCAAGCGTGAGTTTCTCAATCGCTCCCGCCGGAGCATTGAGGTCAATTTGAAGGATCCACGCGGCGTGGCCTTGGTGCGCAGCTTATGCGCCGGCGCCGATGGACTCATTGAGGGGTTTCGCCCAGGCGTGATGGAGCGGCTGGGCCTTGGGCCGGATGAATTGCTCAAGGCCAATCCGCGTTTAGTGTATGGCCGGATGACCGGCTGGGGCCAGGATGGCCCCTACGCACGCATGGCCGGCCACGACATCAATTACATCGCGCTTTCGGGCGTTCTGAATGCGATCGGTCGTGAGGGCCAGCCTCCGGCGCCGCCGCTCAATTTGGTCGGCGATTTTGGCGGCGGGGGCATGCTGATGGCGTTCGCCATGGTGTCTGCGCTGCTCAGCGTTCAGCGCAGCGGCAAAGGGCAGGTCATCGACTGCGCCATGAGCGAAGGCAGCGCCGTGCTGATGGCGATGATCTATTCGCTGCAGGCGCAAGGCGCTTGGAAAGATGCGCGCGGCGCGAATTTCGTCGACTCCGGCGCGCACTATTACGACGCCTATGAAACTGCGGACGGCAAGTTCGTGGCTGTGGGCGCTGTGGAGCCTCAATTCTATCGGATGCTCCTTGAAGGGCTTGGGCTGGCCGACGATCCCGAGCTGAAAGTGCAGGGCGATCGCCGGCTTTGGCCCGCACAGAAGGCCAAGATCGCGGCGCGCTTGAAAACCAAAACGCGCGCGCAATGGTGTGCGGCGTTTGAAGGCGGGGATGCGTGCTTCTCGCCTGTGCTGTCGCTCGAGGAAGCTCCCGCGCATGCGCACAATGTGGCGCGGCGTGCGTTCACAGAGGTCGACGGCGCCATGCAGCCCGCGCCTGCGCCGCGCTATTCCGAGACGCAAACCGCCCCGCCCACGCCGATGGTGTCTGGCGAGAGCGTGACAGCCGATGTGTTGATGAAAGCGGGGCTTGGCCCTGATGAGATTGCTGGGCTGCGCCGCGACGGCGTCGTGGCCTGAGCGCGGCGTTGAAGGAGGTAGAGATGGCGCGTGATGTATTGGTGGCGGGCGTCGGGATGATCCCTTTCGCCAAGCCCGGCGCGAATGCGCCCTATGATGAGATGGGCGCTTCCGCGATCAAGGCGGCGCTGGCGGATGCTGGCGTGGGCTTTGATGCAGTGGAGCAGGCCTATGCCGGATTCGTTTATGGCGATAGCTGCAGCGGCCAGCGCGTGATCTACGGCGCGGGCATGACGGGCATCCCCATCGTCAACGTCAACAACAATTGCTCGACCGGATCGACGGCGCTGTTTCTAGCCCGCCAAGCCGTCGCCAGCGGCGCGGTGGAGTGTGCGCTGGCGGTTGGGTTTGAGCAGATGAAGCCGGGCGCGCTTGGGTCTGTGTATGATGATCGCGTCAGCCCGTTCGTGGATTTCGATGCGGCATGCAACGAACTTGTGGATGTGGAGCTGCCGCTGGCGCTGCGCTATTTTGGCGGCGCCGGCCGCGCACACATGGAAAAGTACGGCACGACGCTGGCCGATTTCGCCAAAGTCCGCGCCAAGGCCAGCCGCCACGCCGCCGCCAATCCGTTCTCAATATTCCGCAATGTGATGACGGAAGAGGATGTTCTGGGCGCGCAAGTGTTGTGGCCCGGCGTGATGACGCGGCCCATGGCGTGCCCGCCCACGTGCGGCGCGGCCGCGGCGATAGTGGTTTCCAGCGATTTCGCCAAGCGGCGCAATCTGGCGCCACAGGTGAAGATCGTCGCCCAAAGCATGACGACCGACACGCCTTCGACGTTTGAATCGCGCGATATGATGCGCCTTGTAGGCTTCGACATGGCCCGCCAAGCCGCGAAGAACGTGTATGAGGCCGCTGGCGTTGATCCGCGCGACATTCGCGTTGCCGAACTGCATGATTGTTTCGCGCACAATGAGGTCATCACCTACGAGGCGCTCGGCTTCTGCGGCGAAGGCGAGGCGGCGAAGTTCATTGCCGATGGCGACAACACCTATGGTGGCCGGGTCGTGACAAATCCGTCGGGCGGGCTGCTCTCGAAGGGCCATCCGCTAGGCGCGACGGGACTGGCTCAGTGCTACGAACTGACCCAGCAATTGCGCGGCGCGGCTGAGCAGCGGCAAGTCGATGGCGTGCGCCATGCGCTGCAGCACAATCTTGGCCTGGGCGGTGCGTGCGTCGTTACGCTTTACGAAAAGGTGTGAGGCCGATGATCGATCGATCCTGGATCGGCCGCGAACTGGGCCAAGCTGTTTTGCCCATAGAGGCCGGGCGGCTGAAATTCTTCGCCAAGTCCATTGGCGAAGCCAACCCTATTTACTCGGATGAAGCGGCTGCGCGCGCGGCCGGCTATGCGGCGCTGCCGGCGCCGCCCACTTTCCGGTTCGCGGCCAGCCTCGATTCCGGGGGGGTGTTTCAGATGTTG